>JBMNSG010000141.1:0-5952 GCA_050945075.1 Eubacteriaceae bacterium
CTTCCGGATTGATAATCCCGCAGTTCTTCAGGGCTACTCGTTTCTGCTTGTTGTAGAAATCAAGTTCCTGAAGGGATTCAGTCATCTTGTCGCCCTTGGTTTCCTTGTATTCAAGACGCGCCAGCGGACGGCCCTTGACGAGATGTTCTTCGACAAGTTCCGCTACATCTTCCGGCTTGACCATGGAATAGAAGGTGCCTTCAGGGTATACAATAACTACGGGTCCGAGTGAACAGAGTCCGAAGCAGCCTGTGACCGCAACTTCGACTTCGTCCTGAAGACCCTGTTTAATCAGTTCTTTTTTGAATTCTTTTTCCAGTATACGGGAGCCGGAGCTGGTACAGCCGGTTCCACCGCATAGAAGAATTTGTGATCTGGTATATGCCATGCTTTACTGCTCCTTTATAACGGGATCGATGATCTGTCCGTCAAGAATATTCATTGTGTAGTCACGGACGGGTTTGCCTCCGACCAGATGTTCTTCTACGACACGACTCATCTTTTCCGGTGTCATGTGAACGTAGGTTACTTTTTCTCCATCAGGTTCGATAACATCGACCAGTGGTTCCAGGCGGCAGAGTCCGATACAGCCAGTCTGAGCGACAGTCACATCGTCCAGGTGGCGTTTATTGACTTCTTCCATCAGACGGACCATAACCGGACGGGCACCGGCTGCAATCCCGCAGGTTGCCATACCGACAACGACTTTATAGCCTTCTTTACCTTTACGCAGGTCAAGCTCCGCTTTCTTTCTGTCTCTGATAGCTCTGAGCTCTTCGAGTGATTTCTTCATTTTTTCCTCTTGTATTATTCGTCTGCTGCAGTATTCTTTTCAGGATGCTGAATATCTTCAAGACCCTCTGCGATGTTTTCCCTGATCCATTCCAGGATTTCCGGATCTGTGAGCAGTTCCGGGTCGCCAACCTCGTCTATGATCTCCTGAGAATCGAAACAGAACATTCTTCCGTCCAGACTGTGGCGGTAAACAAGCCGTGCCCCGTTAAAAGACATGAGCATGGTTACAACCGTATCCGGCATATTGCCCAGCGGTGCCCGGTCTATATGACTTCGTTTGTATACAGCTTTTACGTCCGTACCCTTCCCCGGTTCGGACTGTATATCGAAACTCCCGTCACATGCCAGTGCTCCAGCCTGAAACAAATTAAGACCCAGTCCGACTTTTCTGGTCGTTCTTGACGTGACAAAAGGGTCGGTAATATGTTCAAGCATCTCTTTGGGTATTCCTGATCCATTATCGGTAATCTCAATGGACAGGCTGTCCTGAATCGTGTTTTCAACGATTTCAACAGAAACTTCGGTCGCACCCGCGCGGATCGAGTTCTGTGTAATATCCAGAATATGCAGTGCCAGTTCTTTCATATAATCCTGTCAGGACTGCGTCAGGCAGTTTCTTCTTCTTTCTGATACTGTTTCAGAATCTTCGGAACCTGTTCCGGCGTCAGACGTCCATAGACAGAGTCATCCACCATCATGACCGGAGCCAGACCACAGGCACCTACACAACGGATAGCGTCAACGGAAAATTTGCCGTCTTGCGAGGTTTCTCCTACGTCAGTTCCCAGGTAATCAATAACCTTATCGAGGATCTTCTTGGAACCTCTGACATAACAGGCTGTGCCCAGACAGACTGAAACCTGATGTTTTCCCTTTGGTTTCAGAATAAACTGAGAGTAAAATGTCGTTACTCCATAAACTTCCGTAAGCGGAATGTTCAGTTCGTCTGCAATAACTTCCTGAAGCTCAAGCGGAAGATAGCCGTATGCTTCCTGCGTATCCTGCAGGATGGGCATAAGGCAGCCGGGTGTATCGCGGTGTTTTGCGATAATGTCTTTCACGGCTGTAAAATCTGTAATACGTTGAGATGCTGCCAAAATCATTCTCCTTTAAATCTTGGAATTCCGGGACCGTATTGTGTTGCTTTCTGTCAGTACTCTCTGTTTTTTGCGCATGCCAGCAAAGCACTGACCGCTGTCTATATATTATCAGAAACTATATTCCGTACACAATGCGCAGACCGGAGTCTAAAAAGGTCTGGAAATCGATAAACCAGTAATATTAACGCTAATTCCGTTAATTTAATGACAAACACTTAATTTATCGACTTATGAACCGTTTTCAGTAAAATAAATTCACTTCTCAGTATAAAATATTCTCCTATCAACTGCCTCGTTCTCTCATCATCCCCATTTTCACCCCTTCATCTGTTTTCTAATATAACTCTGTTACATCAGTATACAGTACTATACAAGTCTACAAATATAACCTAATACGTTATGGATACATTTCCGAACCCAGCCAGTGCAGCAGAGTATCGTGCCTGAGATCTTCTAGTTCCAGGAAGCGCTGCGGCGGCATTTCCGCACGCTGGCTTATGTCTTCGAGGTAATGTGCATCCGAGCTCTGAATAAACTGAACAGGTTTAAAAAACCGAAATCGTTTCTTCACGTCTTCCACACTCCCCTTTCCTGAAACCTCCACCGTCGTAATCGGAAGATCCGGCGGTATAAAACCAAGGGAAACCATTATGCTGTAGGTAGGCCGGTCAATATGGGCTGGCACAATCACACCATGCAGTTCTTTAACGATTTCCGCAAGTTTGTTTATTCCAAAATTTACTGCTGAAATCAGCAGCTTGTCCCGCTGCCCAACGATTTCATCATCTTCGTCGAGAATCAGCTGTTCCCCGAAATAATCGGGCCGGTTCTTGATGTCCGGAAGCGAATCATAAAGAATCCGGTCCAGCTCCATCACTGCATCGAGATCTCCAAAATAACTGAGGATGTGCATTTCTTCTTTCGTTGTCACTTCAATACCGGGCAGTACCTTCAACCCGGTATCCTGTGCAGCCTTCATGACAGCCGGAAGATTCCCGGCGCTGTTATGATCTGTGACTGCGATCCAGTCCAGTTCATTCAGCAGAGCCATATTCACGATATTGTTCGGGGTCATGTCTGCGTCGCCGCAGGGTGACAGACAGCTGTGAAGATGCAGATCGACAGCGCTGCGGATCAACTGATCCCCTGACTGCCGAGCCAGGAGCAGATTTCAAAGGCGTTAAGCTCCGACGTGAAAATCGGGATACCTTCATCGGTCGCTTTTTCGATGGTATCCTGTTCGATTTCCGCCATCTCCGGAATGATAATACAGCTCATCTCTACAAGAGTCGCCACCGCAATAATATTGACATGTGTCTGGATGGTTACCCAGGCGCAGCCGGCTCCGGCATTGGCCATAACCCAGCTGAGAAGATCTCCAGTATAACCGCATTCAATCTCTCTGTCAGAAATCGCTTCGGTGTTGACGCAGGTAAAATCCGCAGACTGTGCCAGTTCACTCACTTTCATCGGTATCTTCCTCCTCTTCACTGCTTACAGGCTGTCCAGTCTGCAGCATTTCGTTCGTCAGTCGTGACAGAGCCTTGACCCTGTCTCTCAATATGAAAATACAATCGATTTTGCGTGCAAATCCTTTTACGATGTCTTCTGCAAAAGCCCGGCAGCTGGGCGCTCCGCACGAGCCGCAGTCAAGTCCCGGCAGCGTAGCTTCGATTTCGTCGATCATTCGCATTTTTTCGATTGCTTTGCCGATATCATCGTCCAGCGGTTTAAAGGCCCTGGGCTGCAGCGGTTCTTCACGGTGCATAATCCCGGAATCATAAAGAGCACGAAGCTCTTCTTCCGGCATCTGCGGAAAGTCCATTTCTCTTTCCTGTTCTGCCCGCATTTCAATACGCATTTTTGCAACAAAATTATTTTCAACGGTCAGACAACCGCCTACACAGCCGCCGATACAGGCGAGCCCTTCGAAAAATTCAATACTGGAAAGCTTTCCGCATTCGATTTCATCCAATACGCTGATGACGTTGGAAATCCCGTCCACATGAAGAGAACGGCGTTCTTCTTTCAGATAGCTGCTTTCACCGCCGCTCACAGCCCAGCTGAAGCCTTCAGCTGAAGCCTTATGAAGGCCTGTTTCACAGTCCTTACGGCCGATTACAGCGCTTAACTGCCTGAACAGATCCTTGATGCTTATGGCTCCGTTAATGCGGTCCATAGGGTCACCTTCAACCATGGATCTGGCTACTTCGGTTGCCTTGGCTGCACAGGGCGTAATAAAGAAAATGCCGATGTCCTCATCCTTAAGGCCATTGTCTTCAGAATGACTGATCAGCCGTTCACGTACCATTCTCGCCGTAACTGTCATTGGCGATTTAAGGGTCGTGATATTCCCCACCAGTTCCGGAAAGCGGACCTGGATCAATTTGGAAACAGCAGGACAGGCGGATGATATCATGGGCATGTCCTCTGCAAAATTCTCATATTCATATTCAAGCGAACGGCCCACAATTTCTGCGCCTTTCGCCACTTCTACAACTTCATCGAACCCGGCACTCTTCAACGCTGAAAGAATCTGATCCGAGCTGTAGCGGTGCTTGAACTGGCCAAGCAGTGTCGGTGCCGGAATGGCAACTCTGTAGCGGTATTGCTCGATAATGGAAACCGGGTCGGTCCTTGCCAGCTTGGCATGGTGCGGACAGATCCGGATGCATTCACCGCAGTCAATGCATTTGTTTTCGATGATGGTTGCCTTGCCGCCGCGAATGCGGATGGCTCCTGTCGGGCAGTTTCTCAGACAGGTGGTGCAGCCCATACATTTGTTTTTGTTCAGATAGACGGAATGAAATAAATTATCCATTTTACAGATTGAAGCACATTTTTATTTTTGTGCCCTCTCCCGGTTTTGAATGAATCTCAAAGCTGTCTGAGTTATTGCGCATATTCGGCAGACCCATCCCGGCTCCAAATCCCATTTCACGAACCTGATCGCTTGCTGTGGACCAGCCTTCGGTCATGGCCAGATTCACATCCGGTATGCCGGGGCCCCTGTCCTCGAGTCGCAAAACGACTTTGTCCGGGTCTGCTTCAAGAATAATCTGACCGCCATCTGAATGAATGGCCAGATTCATTTCGCCTTCATAACCGGCAATGGCAATATGCCTGATGATCTTGCTGCTGATCCCGAGCGACTGCAGCTGTTTTTTTATTTTACGCGACGCTTGTCCGGCAGTATCAAAATCACCGCTCTCGACATCAAACGTCAGATTATAGCTCATCTGATTTTTCCTTCGGTCTGGCCCCTCTTAAACCATTCTGGTAAAGTATGCCGCAGGCCTGAAACATCGGCAGAGATGTGCGCATGATCAGCATTCCAATATCATCCGCCATTTCCAGAATTTCCCGGGTCGGGATTTTATCACGGACGAAGACAATACTGTGCATGTTGGCCATATCAGCCGTATTGAGTACCTGTTTATTGACAAGACCTGTAAGGAGTACGGCATTTTCTTTGGCGTATTTCAGGACGTCACTCATTAAATCGCAGCCGCATGCTTCTTCTACTGTATCTTCTTCAAATTCTCCGCCTGTCAGAACCTGGGCGTCGAGCAGCTGTTTCACTTGAGATAATTTCATAGGTTTTCCGTTTAGTTTATCTTTTCCTATTCAGAATAACAAAATATTCTTACTATTGCAACATTATTCGCAATATATGCGAGAATAATTGCAAAGCTGCAAATTACTTACTATCCTGAAGCTTTTCCTGTATTTTTTCGAATGTTTCGTCACTGATAATGTGCTCAATGGCACAGGCGTCGTTTTCTGCCGTAACCGGGCTCACACCCAGGAGTTCATGCAGAAAACGGGTAAGGGTCGTGTGCTTGTTGTAAACAGAAGCACCGGCTTCTATGCCGCTGTCAGTCAGGTAAATCTGCCCATAGCGTTCATGTTCGACATAACCGAGTGATTTGAGCTTTTTAACGGCATCATTGGCACTCGCTTTGCTTACATTCATAGCCGCGGCGAGATCTGTAATCCTGACGCCCCTGTTATCCTGGATATAATCCAGGTAAATCCGTTCAATATAATCTTCTAT
>JBMNSG010000142.1:0-5911 GCA_050945075.1 Eubacteriaceae bacterium
GTTCGACTTCCATACTGTCGGAATAACGGAACAATGTTTCCCCGACGCCGTAGCGGATACAGGCCCAGCCTGAATAAGCGCTGTGCGGATTGACATCTGCTTCTTCATTTTCTGTGTTGAAGGTCGTATCACCCATCGTGAATGTCTTTTTACCGTCGGAAGAATTGTCGCCGGAACCACACCCGGTTAACAGGCTCACTACCAGCAGGGCCGTAATCAGCAGGCCTGCTGCCTGTTTCCGTTTCTTAAATTGCTTCATCATTGATAATCCCCTCTGCAGTCTTCTCTTTTATGTTTCTGCCGGCACCTGTATTTCGCGGATCCATACTGTCACGTATCGTATCGCCCAGCAGATTGAAAATAACGACCGATACAAAGATGGCAATACCCGGTGAAAGCACGATCCAGGGATAAGTCTGCAGCATGCTTCGCCCGCTGCTCATCATGCTGCCCCATTCTGCAGTCGGCGCCTGGGCGCCGAGACCCAGATAAGACAGTCCAGCCAGCTCCATCATCATCGTGCCGATATCCAGCATTGCCGTGACCAGAATGGGCCCGATGATATTGGGAAGAATGTGGCGCACCATTATCTGCACGGGGGTATCCCCTGCCAGAATCGCGGCCTGAATATACGGTGAATCCTTCTGTGCCAGCGTCTGACTCCTGGCAACACGCGAATACTTGGGCCAGCTTATCACAGCCAGCGCGATTACGGCATTCTGCAGTCCGCCGCCCAGGACTGCTGCAACAGCAAGCGCAAAAACGAGTCCCGGGAAAGCGAGGCAGATGTCGGAGATACGCATGACGATCATGTCGGTTTTTCCGCCGAAATAACCGCAGATTACACCGATCACGGTACCGAAAACCGTGATGATGCCAACCAGTGCCAGTGTTGAAAAGATGCTGGCGCGGGCGCCGATCAGGACACGGGAAAACATGTCGCGTCCGTAAATATCAGTCCCCATCAGATGTTCGGCACTCGGTGCCTGCAGGGAAATACTCAGATCCTGCGCATAGGGATCGTACGGGCAGAGCTTGTCCGCAAAGATGGTGACCAGCAGCAGCGCCGCGGCCAGCGTGAGAAACACGATCAGTCTGGCCTTGATGTGATTCTTTCTGATTTTCTGTTTCCTGACCGTTACTTTTCCATTTGTCATTGTTCCAGATCCCCCAGTCTTATGCGCGGATCAAGATAATGATAGGAAATATCAGTGATCAGGTTAACGGTCACGTAAATGATTGCCATCCACATGACATAGGCCTGGATCATCGGGTAGTCACGCATGTTGATAGCATCGACCGCCAGCTTGCCGACCCCGTCCCACATAAAAATGGACTCGACAATCGCGGTACCGCCCAGCAGGCTGCCGATGGAAAGCGTAAGCAGCGTGATGATCGTGACCAGGCAGGATTTCATGACACTTTTCCAGAGAATGACAGAAAACCTGACTCCTCTGGCCCTGGCGCCGGTTACATAATCCTTGCTCAGTTCGTCCAGAACCGTTGCCCGCACCTGACGCAGATATTTGGCGGACATGGCAATAGCCAGCGTAATCGCAGGCAGGGCGACGCTTTTCAGACTGACATCCGTTGAAATAACTGGAAACCAGTGCAGCTTGATTGCAAAAAAATACATTAATACCAGGGATACAAAAAAATTGGGCATGCTGTTGCCGATAAAGCTGCAGAAACGGATCAGGTAATCAGTGAATCTGTTCTGTTTGACGGCTGAAAGGATCCCCAGAGGTATCGATACAATAATTGTCAGTACAATGGACGTGACAGTCAGCAGCAGCGTTGCCGGCAGCTTGGAAAGAAAGGTGTCTAAAACATTTTTGCCGGAAACATAGCTGGTGCCCATATCCCCCCGGAGCAGATTGCCCAGCCAGGTAAAATACTGTACAAAAAATGGTTTATCCAGGCCGAGTTCGGTTCTTGCGGCCTGGATAACCTGTTCGGAAACAACAGTGCCTGTATTCTGCATTTTCTGCGTAACAACGTCACTGCCTGCAATCCGGATCAGTGCAAAAGACAACAGCGTAATAGCGAACAGAATCGGAATCAGCTGTAATAATCTCCGGATTATATACTTCTGCATCGATTCGTTCTCTGCTGTTCTTTTTTATAATTCCGGCTGATCCTGATCATTTTTCAGCACAGATCATAAACATCGGAGTGGATTCATAGTTGATCTTTTCCACCTCGTCCCAAACGCTTTCACCGATGTGCCGGTCTACTGCAATCGACTGGAAACCGGCGTTTTCAAGCATCCGGACATCGGACTCCGGTCTCTTGCACCGGCTTAAAATGAGATTTTTGGAAATATTTTCCATAACGGCACTTTCGGAATAGCCGTTATAATCGAAGACGCCCTGTTCGACGACATTACTGCGGTCCCGTTCAAAAGCACAGGCCTTTTCATCATCAAACAGATACGAATACCAGCCGGCATCAAAATTAAGCAGCCGGCCTCCGGGCCTGAGCACACGGGACCAGTCTGCATAGGCTTTCTGCGGCTGTTCCAGATTCCAGGTCAGATTACGGGTTACAATCGCGTCAAAGCTTTCGTCCGGAAAATCAAGATGGTGGGCATCCATGCGTCTGAAGCGGATACAGTTTCTGTAGTCGCCGGAGTTTTGCATGGCTTCTTCCAGCATCGCCTGTGTATAATCGACAGCGGTTACCTGATAGCCGCGTTTGGCCAGGCCGATGGCAAAGAATCCGGGCCCGGTACCAATATCCAGAATTTTCGGGTATCTGCTCCGGGGCAGCTCATGAACGATGACGTCCATCCAGGCAGCTTCATTTTTATGGGTCATTTCAAACTGGATCACATCTGAATAGCTTTCTGCTCTGCGGGTCCAGTACTGTTCAATTTCATGGATCAGGGGTCTGCTGTTTAATGACATATTGTTTTCTCCGTTAGAATGATATCTGACAAAATTTTATCATTATGGAAACCGGGCCTACAAGCTCCCCTGGGGGATAAAAAAAGAGGTTTTGATGCAATTTATTTAACTGCGTTTAAAATTTATAGTAAAAAGCAGAATATGAAAGCAGTATAACGGCCGGTCAGTACCGGCCGTTATACGATCCGGGAGCTTCGTCTCCCGTATAGATATCAGAGCTTCACTTCCACATCAATTTCAGGCTTGACAAACTTCCTGAAGGTTTTCGCATCTCCCGGTTTTCCGACAATCGAGCCGTAATGGGTCGGGATGGCGACTATCGGTAAAATGGTATTGATCAGTTCCGCGGCTTCCTTCGGATCCATGGTATAGGTCCCGCCTATGGGTACCATTGCCACATCACACTTGACCCTGCGGGCGTCTTCCGTATTATCGGTATCACCGGAAATATAATAGCGGGTGTTGCCGAGGGTCAGAATATAGCCGGTCCAGCCGCTTTCCTTCGGATGAAACTTCTTGTTTACGTTATAAGCGGGTACGGTTTCAATCGGAATTCCGCATACAGTCAGGCTTTCATCAGGCTTAACCAGAATCACCTGCCCCGGTTTTCTGCTCAGTTTTTTTACATCATCTTTCATCTTTTCAGGAAGTATCAGTACGGTATCACTGTTGCCGGCTTTTTCGATATCCGCAGGTGAAAAATGATCGTAATGGTCGTGTGTAATCAGAATAATATCGGCATCGTGCGGTGCACCCGCAATTTCCAGCGGATCCGAATAAATGATCCGTTCCGCTTCGATGCGGATACTGCTCTGTGTGTTTACATCAACATTCTTAACCATGTTTATCACTCCCTCCATCTTACGAGGTCTGTTCAGTAAGACTCTCCCTTTATTTTATATCAACAGGATTGTATGGCAACATCAAGCTGGAACAACATCATCCTTATACGGCTGCAGTTTTCAAGCGCTGTTTACCTGTTGTTTAACCTCCATATGCGTGCGGTTTATCTGCTGATGATACCTTTTAGCAGGAATCAGAAAAACGGAGGTACAACATGCAGGCATCAAATCAGATCAATAACAAATCCGGTGTCCGGGACTGTCCCCGGACAGAACAAAAGACCGTGCAGTCAGATAGATTCAATGGTTTAACAGAAGAAGAAGTTCAGGAGCGCAGAGCACGCGGCGACGGCGGTTTCAAAGCAAACCCGGTCACAAAAACAAGAAGGCAAATTTTCAGGGAAAACATTTTCACACTTTTCAATCTGCTCAATTTCATCATCGCCGTACTGCTTTTTTCAGCAGGCGCTTATTCCAATTTACTTTTTATCGGCATTATTCTGCTTAATATTGTGATCGGGATTGCTCAGGAACTGAAAGCTAAAAAACTGGTGGATGAGCTGTCTGTTCTTAACAGACCCATGGCCAGAGTGATGCGCGGCGGTAAAGCTGCGATTGTTGAAACAGGAGAAGTTGTCCGCGACGATGTGATGATACTGGAAGGCGGACAGCAGATCTGTAATGACGCTGTTGTCCTGGACGGACCCATTGAAGTCAATGAATCCCTGCTCACCGGTGAAAGCGATGCGGTTTTAAAAAATACCGGTGAGCCGCTGTTTTCGGGAAGTTTTGTGATTTCAGGAAAATGTCATGCCAGAGTCACCCATGTCGGGCAGGAAAACTATGCAGTCAGACTGACGGAGGAAGCAAAAAAAGAAAAACAGTCGGCTTCCGAGCTTCTGGGTTCTATGGAAAAGGTCACGAAGTTTACCAGTTTTCTGATCGTTCCACTGGGCATTCTGCTTTTTGTGGAAGCGGTCTGGCTTCGCAACGCATCGGCAGGAACTGCTGTAGTTTCATCTGCTGCGGCCCTGCTGGGCATGCTCCCCAAGGGGCTGGTGCTGCTGATTGCAGTGTCGCTGGCTGCGGGTGTAATCCGGCTTGCCAGGATGAAAATTCTGGTTCAGAACATTTATTCGCTGGAAACGCTGGCGCACGTGGATGTGCTCTGCCTGGAAGGACGATAAAGAACTCCCTGTCGGGATACGGCCCCTGTATGCGGTTCTTCTCTCTGACAATATTCGTAAAAACGCAGCACAGACTCTGGATTATTTCAGAAAACAGGGCGTGGATGTCAAAGTCATCTCCGGCGATCATGTCGGAACAGTTTCGATGATTGCCAGACAAGCCGGCCTGAAAAACTGGCAGACTGCAGTGGATTTGTCAGATTTTGATGAAGATGCGGATTATGACCGGCTCAGCCGGGATTATGCGGTCTTTGCCCGTGTGACGCCCAGACAGAAACAGCTGCTGGTCCAGGCATTAAAAAAGCCGGCCATCAGGTAGCGATGACCGGCGACGGTGTTAACGATCTGCTGGCGCTGCGGGAAGCGGACTGCTCCATTGCGATCGCAGAAGGCAGTGATGCCAGCCGCCAGATCTCCCAGATTGTTCTGCTCGATTCGGACTTTGGCAATCTGCCTCAGGTGGTTCTGGAAGGACGTCAGGTTATTCATAATGTAACCCGGACTTCCGGTGTTTTCTTTATAAAAACCATCTACTCGCTGCTGCTGTCTGTTGCCTGCCTGCTGCTGAACATGCCGTTTCCATTTATTCCGATTCGGATCACGCTGGTTGACGCCTTTGTGGAAGCCTATCCTTCGTTCCTGACGATTTTCGAAACGGATACCCGGAAACCGGAAGGAACATTCCTGGGTACAGCTCTCAGAAACGCCGCTCCGTTTGCACTGGTGATTACAGCGGGTCTGATCTTCATAAGCCTGACTGCTCCCTTTGATGAGTCACAGAAGCAGACCATCATGCTCATGTTCCTGATGCTTCTTTCGATGGCGGCTGTGGTTAAAAGCTGTATCCCCTTTACCAGACTGCGCGCTTTTATCTGCATTACCATGGCGGCAGGTGCTTTTGGTTCGCTGTTGATCCTGCCCCATTTGTTTGAAGTTACGGCACTGACCTCCTCGATGGCAGTCTACCTGATTT
>JBMNSG010000143.1:0-5880 GCA_050945075.1 Eubacteriaceae bacterium
ATATACCGGTTCCGACAGAAGTGATGCCAGACAAAATTCCGGTTCATCCTCATCTGATACGACTGCAGCAGCCAATACATCCGGCAGCAGCTCATCAACCAACGCAGCCGATGAAGCGGCAGGTTCATCAATCGTCACTGAAAAAGCTTCGAACAGCGATCAGCAGGCAGCCGATGCGGCAGCACTGAAAATCAAAAAGCTGGGCAACAGTGTCACCTCGGACGATAAAGACCAGGTCGAAGCCGCCCGCTGTGCCTATGATAAACTGAGTGATTCCCAGAAGCAGCTGATTCCTTCCGATACATATAAAATGCTCACCAATGCAGAATCAGCACTGGAAACAGCGAAATCGGACAAGGCCGCAGCCGACAAGGTTTCGGAACAGCTTGAAAGTCTCGGATCGGTTACCAAACTGGATCAGGCAGAAAAAGTTGCAGCCGCCCAGCAGGCTTATGACGCGCTGACCGACTCTCAGAAGGCTTATGTCTCCTCTTCCGGTTACAGCAGCCTGGTCAACGCACAGGACGCCCTGACGAAGCTCAGAAAATCCCAGGCAAGTGTCGACAACACCACGGCAGCCATCACCGCTCTCGGCGACGTAACCTCTCTGGATCAGAGTGCAGCCGTTTCTGCCGCAAGAAGTCTTTACGATTCACTCGACAAACTGCAGCAGGCAAAGATTTCCGATGAGAACTATAAGAAACTGATCACCGCCGAATCAACCATCGACTCCCTGAAAACTGCCAAGGCCAATGCCGACAAGGTTACCGAACAGATCAACAATATCGGCAATATTACCAGCATCAGCCAGAAGGATGAGCTCAGCGATATCCAGACAGCCTACAACAGCCTGACCGATCAGGAAAAAACGTTCGTTCCGGATACCTCTAAAACCGTACTGGAATCGGCAGTTGCCCGGATGAAGAGTCTGCAGGAAGACCATGATACAGCAGAAGCCTTCAGTGATTCAGTCAGAAAGATCGGCAATGTGACCACACTTGACCAGAAGGATGCCGTACAGGCAGCCCGCACGCAGTATGACAAGCTGACCCAGACCCAGCAGTCTCTGATCAGCAATGATATTTACAGTCAGCTGCAGACAGACGAAGACAAGATCAGTCAGCTGCAGCAGGCAGCAGACGCCAAAGCACAGGAAGATGCAGCCAGGCAGAGTGCTTCTGATGCAGCATCCAGCCAGGACGCAGCAGAAAAGAAAGCCGCAGACGAAAAGGCAGCGGCAGAAAAAGCAGCGGCAGACAAGGCAGCAGCTGACAAGCAGGCAGCGGACGAAGCCGCCGCCAAGCAGGATGCTCAGGCCAGTTCCTCGGCAGCAGCAAGTGACGGCAAACCGGATGTACAGGCCGGTGACATCGAAGGCTGGCGCCCATGGGTTATCCGGGCACTGGAAGCCAACGGTCTCGAAGCAACAGACGACAGAGTCAGTAAAGTACTCAGACAGATTAATACTGAATCAGGCGGTGATCAGAACATCGTCCAGTATATCTACGATTCCAACTCCAGCTGGGTGCTCGATTATTATCACTGCGACGGCTGTGCCACATCGGACGGACGGGCAATGAATATCGGACACGGGCTGATGCAGACTATCCTGACCACCTTTGATGCTTACAAATTCGAAGGACACGATGATATCTTCAATGGCTATGATAACCTGCTTGCCGCGATCAACTACGCCAAGAACGCATACGGCGACAATCTGGACGGTCTCGGCGAAGGACACGGTTATTAAAACCGGGCTGTAATGCTCCTTTCAGGGCTCCCTTAAAACGGGAGCCTTTTTCTATAGCTGTTTTATCCGCTCCTGTCCGACTTCTTACTTGAGCCATTTGCTTCTGACGCATATAATGAATAAAAACAAAACGCAGCAGGGTCTGCCCTGCAGGAGGATAATATGAATTTTTCCGAACTCAAACCCCTGATCTCGGGGAGATATTTTGTAATTACCGATACTGACAACCCGGCAATCGGCCACTACTATACGCGTGAAGCCCTGGCCCCGGCACTGGATATCTGCCCGGTTGCAGGGATCGAGCCTACAGGATGTCTGAAAAAGAGCCTGTTTGAAGAAGCTGAACCCGATGAATATGTAGCCGCCGTCAAGCTGGTCCTGAATATGACCGGAACCGATTCGGACTACCGTCCCCGGGAAAGCAGCAAGCCGGGCGCACAGCCGGTAGATGATGCAGCAAAAAAAGCAATCAAAGAAGCCATGGACAAGCTGCCCTCGATGATGCCGTCCATGGATGAAATGGTGCAGGCGTCTGCAGAGCTGATGAAAAATCCGGAGCTGATGCAGTCCATGATGAACAATATCAATATGGAAGAAGCCTCACGGATGTTCTCGCAGATGTTCGGACAGCAGGACCAGAATTCCGAAAGCAGTCAGGATGAAAATGATGATGAAGAATTTGAACTGATTGATGATGACGAATAAGTTTTGAAGAGCACAAAAAAGCCGCGTGTTGAACGCGGCTTTTTTAAGATTGCAGCTACTTCTGGCTGTCTGTTTGACGTTTGTTCTTTGACGGCTTCTGTACCGGCCCGCTCCCCTGTTTACCCGTTTTTCTGACACCCGGGACAGCGTAGCCTGTTTCCTCGTCATAAACCGGTTCGACGGCCGGCTCCGGTGTTTCCACCGTATCCGGATGCAGCCTGGCGTTCTGCTGCTTTTCCTCTTCTGTGACAGCATCGAGGTCGGGAATCCTGTTGGAATACGCCCAGGCCTGGGTCGGCAGATGCCGTTTTCTCAGATGATCGTCGACAATTTCCTTAATCAGATTGTAGATAATGGCAAACAGCGGGACTGCAATAATCATCCCGACAATCCCCCACAGGCCTCCGAAAAGAAGGATGGAGAACAGCACCCAGAAGGAAGACAGTCCTGTGGAGTTGCCGAGTATTTTCGGTCCCAGGATATTGCCGTCAAACTGCTGCAGCAGGAAGACGAAAATCAGGAAATACAGTGCCTGAAGCGGGCTGCTCATCAGAATAATGATACAGGCCGGTATGGCGCCGATAAACGGGCCGAAAAACGGAATAATATTGGTGACACCGATAATGACGGACACCAGCAGTGCATGAGGCGTCCCCATAATCATCGTACAGGCAAAACAGATCAGGCCGATGATGGCGGAATCGATAAGCTTGCCTATAAAAAATCCGAGAAACGTCCTGTTGACCAGATCCGTTTTCCCGAGAATGTATTCTGCCTGTTCTTCCGGAAAAATAGCAAACAGAATCTTTTTGGCCTGCAGCGAAAACACCCGGCGCCTGTCCAGGCAGTACGCAGACACAATAATGCCGATGAAGAAGTTAAAGACGGTCCTGAGCACATCATAAATCTGCTGGGAAACACTGGTCAGCATGGTATTCATATTGGGCATAACCGTATTGGCAATATAATTGTCAATCCAGTCCGAGATGTCCTTCCAGATCGCAACTGCCTGATGCTGGAGACCGGGGTTATAAGCCAGGTTGTCTTCCAGTATCTTCGTAAAGCGGTCTTCTGTATTCCCCGTATTATTAAGCAGATCGCTGATGCTGGCAGAAAGCTGAGGCATGATCATGGCCAGCAGCGCGATAATGATAAGAATCAGAATAATCAGACACAGCGCGATTGATGTAAAGCTCGCCCACTTGCGTGCTGTCTCCTTCTTTTTAAAGCGGGATGAATAAAACCGGAGCAGAGAGCGTTCCATGTGGTCGCAGATTGGTGACATCAGATAAGCCAGCAGTACACCAATCAGAATAGGCTGCAGAATATCGAATACCCGTCTGATAAACATCCAGATATTGGAAAAATTGGCCAGTATGAAATAAAGCAGGATACTGAGACAGGTAACCGTCAGCGCCGCCTGAACATATTTTTTATTCTTTTTCCATGGCAGATTCTGCATGAACACCTCCAAATCAAGTATTTTAATTATAACATGGGCATTACAGCGTACACGCTGCTGCTTTAAAGAATTGAGTCTGGAAAAAGACAAATTGAAAAATTCCCGGATTGTTACCCGGGAATTTCAGATCCACCTGCTGACTGGGCAGCAGTGAGATTTCCGGAACGGATCCGGAAAAAATATATGTCTTCCTGCAGCGTTTATAATACTGACTGCTCAGTCACGCGGGAAAACGATGGTAATACTGGTTCCGTCATTCGGAATCGAGAAAACCGAGATTTCGGCATTATGGTAATTGGCGCCGTGTTTAACGATCGCCAGCCCCAGCCCCGTACCTGATGCCGTGTCCTTCGAATGGCTTTTATCCGCTCTGTAAAAACGCTCGAATATGCGGTCTTTTTCTCCGGGCGCGATACCGATTCCGGTATCTGCAACACTCATGGTGAGCTTGTCCTCCCTGGACCCGTTAATGACAATCCTGACACTGCCGCCATCACGGTTATACTTAATGGCATTATCGAGCAGGTTGTAAATCATTTCCTGGAGAATACGCCGGACACCGGTTATTTCCGGGTTTCCTTCTGTATCCAGATTCACCTTGATTTTCTTGTCCGCAGCTTTTGACTCCAGCCGTTTCATGACACTCTGTGTCAGTTCGGTCAGATCTACTTCCTCTTCAGGCATATCCAGACGGTTTTCATCAAGCTTGGAGATCGTCAGAATATCTTCGACCATCCCGATCAGCTGTTGTGATTCGTCATAGATATTGCCGGCAAAACGAGGGATATCCTCCTGCGCCACCATGCCGTTCTTCATGATTTCCGCAAATCCCGAGATCGACGTAAGCGGTGTCTTTAGTTCATGGCTGACATTGGAAACAAATTCCGCCCGCAGATTTTCCCGGTTGTCCTTTTCAGTAATATCCAGCAGGATAATCACTGCGCCGGTCAATTTTTCGTCTGTATAGACGGGGCTGGCGATAAGCTGAACCACGCTTTCTCCGATGTACAGCTTCTTTTCGACCTTGTTACCCCGCAGAACCTTGTCGACTGCCTTGCGGAAACGCTTGCTGCGGTCAAATACCAGAATATGGCTCCCCTGCTCCGGCGGAGCAATTCCCAGGAGCTCGGGAACAGCGTGATTATAACTGATGACCTCCCCTTCGGGATTAATGACGATAATGCCTTCATTCATGCTGTTGGTGATCGCCGCGAATTCCTTCTGGTTCCGTCTTGCTTCTTCTACCTGATTTTCAATTTTTTTGTTCTGATGTTCCACCCGGCGCAAAAGCGGTGCCAGCTCCGGATAAGCCTCGGTTTCCAGCGGATGCTCGAGATCAAGTTCATTCACCGGTTTGAGCAGCTTTTCAGAAAGCTTCCTGGCTGTGAAATAAGAGATAACAAAGACTACAACCAGCACAATCACGAAGAACTGAATCAGGCCCAGGAAAACTGACCAGAGCGAGGTTTCCATCGTGGAAACCCTGAGAATATTGCCGTCTGGCATTTTCAGCGCATAATTAACCGTTTTTTCTCCCAGAGTTGAAGAGTAACGCACCGAAGTACCGGTTCCGTCCTGAAGTGCTGCCTTGACCTCTTCACGATTGGCGTGGTTTTCGAGAGTCGACGGATCCTCCGAAGTATCGACCACAACCGTACCGTCAGGTTTGATAATGGTAATACGGTCCGGGGATTTCAGCTTGTCCAGAAAACCGCTCTGATCGTCCTCAATCCCCCGTTCGATATATACGGCTTCCGCCTTGAGTGCACTCAGCTGTTCATTGGCATAGTAATAGTACAGGGAAACCACCAGTACAATCATCGCACCGAGAACCATAAGAATCGAGGTGTAGAAAATGGATCGAAATATTTTTTTATTCATTGTCTGCTTTCATATCACTTCCTGCAGCTTTATAACCGAATCCGCGCACGGTCTGGATAATCCCGGCACAGTCTCCCAGTTT
>JBMNSG010000144.1:0-5634 GCA_050945075.1 Eubacteriaceae bacterium
AATAATATGCCTTATATCGCAGTGGCTGTAATTGCTCTTGCTGGTATTGCAGTACTGATGATGAAGAAGAGAAAGACAACACACGACGAATTCTAATCAGTTGTAATCACCCAGGGATATTTCAGAGTCTGTCATCTGGCAGGCTCTGTGTATTTATTAAAAATGAACTGATTGTCATGGACAGGCTGTATGTTGTTATGAAACTGCAAAGCCTGCAGAAGGGAATTCATCAATGACAAAAACTTTTTCCAGAGGAATCAGACTGACCGGTCTGCTTTTCCTTGCAGTACTTCTTATCGCGATGATTTTTCCGCTCTCGGCCAATGCTGCAGATCAGGCAGCGGGTGTTTCGGCCGTGATACCAGTTCAGGAAAAGGTTACGGGAGATAAACCGGAAAGCACACTTGACTTCAAATTCAAGCTTACACCGGTAACAGAAAATGCACCTCTTCCGGTTAACGGGGATATCCTGACTATAAGCGGAAGCGGCAGCGGACAGTTCGATTTAGATTTAACTGGTTCTAAACCTGGTGACAAGTATGAATACACACTGACTCAGCAGGCTGTAACTGCAGATAACTATTCCAGTGATACTGTTTCATATAGTGTCATGGTTTATGTTCTGCGTCATGAAGATGATCAGTTATACACACAAGTAGTGATCAGCAACGGAGATACAAAGTTTGACGCTGCGGAATTCACGAATAAGTACACTGCACCGGTTGTGCCGGAACCTGTAAAACCGACTCCGGAATCTCCATTTACCGGAATCATGCAGAATTCTGATTTCCAGGCAGTCTTAATTGTGTTAGCCGTCGCGGCTGTTTCGATTGTGATAGCCAGAAAGAAAAGATCGGAAGCATAGCTAAAAATTGCCCTGTAAAGCCTGTTTCGGCTTTACGGGGTTTTTGTGTATACTGGCTCTTCCTTGAACTGCATCGCTGTTCTAAATAAAAAATCAGTCTTCAGGCCCTGAAGGTCTATCTGGACTGCCACCAGAATATCGCGGAAACTGTCCGCAGGCTTCATGTGCACCGCAATACGTTTTTGTATCAGCTGGAGCGGATCCGGGAGATTACTGCCATGGACCTGCAGGATGCGGATACAGCGTTTCTGCTGTCTTTTGTCCTGCGGCTGATTCTGAAGTAAAAAAACCGGCAGGAAATATCCTGACCGGTCTTTTGTCTTATAGTCTGCCGTTGTTTGCGGCTTTTGTTTCAGGCTGGATGCCTGCCAGCAGATCTGCTCTTTACTTCTTCACCCCGTATTTTTCAATATGAGCGAGCATCTTTTCCTTCATGGCATCGTCAATATAGACCTTTCCGTCTATGGGCTTGTTCCACAGCGCGTCCACGATTTCCAGGGTGTTCACAATCGGGTAGGTTTTAATCCCGTATTCTTCTTTAATTTCTTCGATAGCGGAAACGCCGTTTACGCCTGCTTCCATCCGGTCTACCGAGATAATGAGGCTGGTGATGTCGACATGTGCTGCCATTTTCAGGATCGGAACAGATTCACGAACTGAAGATCCGGCTGTAATGACATCTTCAATGATAATGACTTTGTCGCCGTTTTTAGGCTGCGCGCCTACAATGAGTCCGCCTTCGCCGTGGTCCTTGGCTTCCTTGCGGTTAAAGCAGTAGGGAACATCCATTTCGTAATCGCGCCACAGTGAGACTGCAGTAGTGGTAACCAGCGGAATGCCCTTGTAGGCCGGGCCGTACATCAGGTCAAAGTCGCCCACGTGTTCGGTAATGCAGGCGGCGTAGTAGGTTCCGAGTGTTGAAATTTCCGAGGCGGTCCGGTAATTGCCGGTGTTCACAAAATAAGGGGTCGGGCGTCCGCTCTTGGTGATGAAATCACCGAAGGTGAGTACGCCGCTTCTGACCATAAATTCGATAAAATCCTGTTTATATCCCATAGTTTCTCCTGTCGTTCAGATGATGACTGCTGTTTCTTTTTTATATTATATCAGTCATTCCGCTAATATTTATGGTCTTTCTGTTGACTTGTCTGTAATCCTGGAGTAAACTACTATCAACATATAAGATTGGTAGGTTGATATGAGCATATTATTTGAACTGCTGCTCCGGATCAATTACCGGAACGGGCGAATGTGAAACAATATTCCATTCCGGCTGCCTGCAACTCAAACGACAGCAGAGTACTAATTAAGGTATAATTGTTCTATGGCTACAGAAAACAACAAACAGACAAACACCGGTTATCAGGATGCGGCTTTTGACGCTGCTCCGCCGGCCATTCAGATACAGAATCTGACAAAAAAATTCGAAACGAAAAACGGAACCGTCACGGCACTGCAGGACGTTAACCTGAGTATTCCGAAGGGGGAAATCTTCGGGATTATCGGCTTGTCCGGTGCCGGCAAATCAACGCTGGTGCGCTGTATGAATCTGCTGGAACGCCCTACTGAAGGGAAGGTGTTCATAAACGGACGGGACCTGAATTCACTGGACAACAAGGAGCTCAGAAGGGCCCGTTACAAGATCGGGATGATCTTCCAGCAGTTCAATCTGCTGGAGCAGCGGACGGCTATCCAGAATGTGATGTTCGCACTGGAAATTACCGGTGTGGAAAAGGAAGCCGCGAAGAAGCGGGCGGCAGAGCTTCTGGAAATCGTCGGGCTGGAAGACCGGGCGCAGTCGTATCCGGCTCAGCTTTCCGGCGGCCAGAAACAGCGTGTCGCCATTGCCCGCGCCCTGGCCAACAATCCATCGGTGATCCTGTGTGACGAAGCCACATCGGCTCTCGACCCCAAGACCACCAGGCAGATCCTCTCGCTGCTCAAAGATCTCAACAACAAGTACGGGATCACCATTGTCGTGATTACCCATGAAATGGCCGTGGTCGAAGAAATCTGCACGCAGGTTGCCATTATCGACAACAGCCGCATTGCAGAAACCGGATCGGTCGAACAGATCTTCAATAATCCGCAGACGGATATCGCCCGCCGGATGATATATCCGGAAGGGGACTTTACCGACAAGATCGGCCACCGCGCCATCCGTATTGTCTTTGACGGCGCATCATCCTTCGAACCGGTATTCGCGGATATGATCCTCGAATGCAAGGCCATGGTCAACATTATGTTTGCGGATATGAAGAACCTCAACGGGACCGCCGTGGGGCAGATGATCATCCAGCTGCCGGAGGACCAGACTACCGCTGAGCACGTCATTGGCTTCCTGCGTTCGAGAAATCTGACTGTGGAGGAAATCGCCGATGTTTGATTCAGCTACAATTGCAATGATCTGGCAGGGATTGCTGGACACACTCTATATGACCGTGGTTTCCACGCTCATCGCTTATGTGATCGGACTGCCGCTGGGCGTGCTGCTGGTGATGACCAGCGCCGACGGCATCACTCCGAAGCCGGCCCTGTACAAGGTGCTGGATGTCATTGTAAACATCCTGCGGTCAATTCCGTTCCTGATCCTGCTTATCGCGATCACCCCATTCACGCGGTTGATTGCGGGGACAACGATCGGGTCCACTGCGACCATCGTACCGCTGGTAGTCGCCGCTTTTCCGTTTATCGCCCGTATGGTCGAATCTTCCTTAAAGGAAGTAAGCCCGGGGCTTATCGAAGCCGCGGAGTCGATGGGGGCCTCGCCCTTCCAGATCGTCTCCAAGGTGCTGGTGCCGGAAGCACTGCCCAGCCTCACTGTGGGTGCTGCTATCTCCATTACCACGATTCTGGGATATTCCGCCATGGCTGGTATTGTCGGCGGGGGCGGACTCGGGGACATTGCCATCCGCTTTGGCTATTATCGTTATGAAACACCGATTATGATCGTAACGGTGGTGCTGCTGGTGTTAGTGGTCCAGATTTTCCAGGAAATCGGCATGAAGATGGCTTCGAAGGAAGACAAACGCAAATAAACAGCCATGCTGGAGCAGGGAATCTCTTTACAGCGTGTTTTAGGTTTGCTTTAATTAATATAAACTCAGACGATAATGGTCTGGCTTAAGAAGTTTTCGGTTTTATTTGGTTCGGCAAAATCTGAATAAGGGAATTCAGAAAAGGGAATTAAGGAGAAATCATGAAGAAACTGGCATCAATCATTTCAATTCTGCTGGTTGTCACCCTGCTGTCTGCAGGCTGCGGCAGCTCCAGCGACGATAAGACTATTACAGTCGGTGCTTCACCGACACCGCATGCGGAAATCCTTGAACAGGTCAAGGATGAACTGGCCAAGGACGGCTATACACTGGAAATCAAGGAATTCACCGATTACGTCAAGCCCAACGAAGCCCTGGCTAATGGTGAAATAGACGCCAACTACTTCCAGCATCTGCCGTATCTGGAAAATTATAATGAAGAAAACGGAACGGATCTGGTATCCGCAGGTACTGTTCACTATGAACCGTTTGGCATTTATGCAGGCAAGACCAGCTCACTGGCAGACCTGGCAGACGGTGCTATTATCGCAGTCCCCAATGACACCACCAACGAAGCGCGTGCGCTGCTGCTGCTGGAGCAGGAAGGACTGATCAAGCTTAAGGACGGCGCCGGACTCAACGCTACCGTTAAGGATATCGTTGATAATCCGAAGAACCTGCAGATTCAGGAACTGGAAGCCGCACAGCTTTCACGTTCGCTTCAGGACGTCGACCTGGCCGTTATTAACGGCAACTACGCAATTGATGCAGGCCTGAAAGTTTCCGATGCCCTGGCAACAGAAAGCGCGGATTCCGAAGCCGCCAAGACCTACGCTAATATCGTAGCCGTCCGGGCAGCAGACAAGGATTCTGCAAAGACAAAAGAACTGATGAAGGTTCTCCAGTCTGACAAGGTCAAACAGTATATCGAAGATACTTATGACGGAGCTGTTGTCCCGCTGTTCAGCTAAGGCAGAAAAACGGACCGGGTACGAACGGGGTTAACAGACAGTACTGATTCAAGGTTCGTACGGAAATACAGATCAAGACAATCCGTAAAAGATCAAAGGCAGCAGCACAGGCAGGATATTCCAGCCGGTGCCGCTGCCTTTTTGATTTTTGAATAAGCTGTATAGAATTCAGGTTACAATAAGAACAGGAATAAGCACCCTGTATGAACGGGAGCGTTTCCGTAAATAAAAACAGGAATGAATAACATGCTTAATAAATCGAATGAACAGAAAATAAGCGGCCATACCAGATTGTACGCTGTAATCGGGAATCCGGTACGGCATTCGCTTTCACCGGCGCTGCAGACGGCGGCCTTCCGTGAAACAGGAATCGATGCTGTGATGCTGGCTTTTGAAGCGGATACTGACAATCTGGAACAAGTGGTGGAGAGTCTGAAAACACTGGATTCCCCGGGATGGAATGTCACCATGCCCTGCAAGGGACGGATGGCGGAGCTATGCGACGAGCTGACACGGGAAGCCCAGCTTACCGGTTCTGTGAATACCGTTGTAAACCGGGACGGAAAGCTTATCGGCCACAGTACGGACGGCATTGGCCTGATGCGCCATCTGCAGGCTTCGGGAATTGATATCCGCAACCGGAAAATCGTGATTGCCGGTGCCGGCGGGGCAGCCGCTTCCATCGCGGCAGCGGCTTCGGGCATCGCTTCTGAAGTGGTGATTGCCAACCGGACTACCCGGAAGGCAGAGGAACTGGCTT
>JBMNSG010000145.1:0-5548 GCA_050945075.1 Eubacteriaceae bacterium
AATGATTTCCACACATGGCCTGATATCCCAGCTCGGTTATTTCCTGGGCAGAGGAACGCTGTATTCGCTGGCTGTGGTACTGTTTGTCCTTCCGGGACTGCTTTACATCTTTGACCGGATTGTGGTCAGCAGTAAAGAACCGAAAGCGAAACGAGCCAGACACGGCAGACGTCTGGTTCATCAGATGATTCTGAAGGCTCAGGACCAGAACTCCGGCGAACATTGAGGGCAGGAAATATACAATGAAAAACAGAAAGAAAATTAATATGAAGAAAAACGGAAAACGCACCGGTGCACTGGTACTGGCAGTGCTGACGGCCTCCATGTTCTGTATGCCGGTTCAGGCTGCGGATACCCAGGCCGCCTCCACTACTGAAAAGAATAAAGAAGAAGTGATTTATATCAATACCACCGCCGGCGGCAGTCCGGAAAGTGTATACGCAGTGAACATTTCACCCGGCGGCACCATTCAGGATCACGGAAATTATTCAGCGGTCAAAATGCTGACTACCGATGATGCAATCTCCCTGACCGGCGACACTGTCAGCTTTACCACCAATGCCGAAAAGGTCTATTATCAGGGCGATATGATCAATACCAGAATTCCCTGGAATATCTCGATTCGTTATTACATTGACGGAGTTGAATATTCTGCACAGGACGTTGCCGGTAAAAGCGGACACCTGGAAATCAAATACAATGTTACTCAGAATCAGAGTGACACCAGCGGTTTTTATGATAATTATGCGCTGGAATCCAATTTTACTCTGGATGCGGACAAGTGCAGCAATATCACAGCCGACGGTGCCACCATTGCCAATGTCGGCAGCAACAAACAGATCTCATACATTATTCTGCCGGGACAGGGAATAGACACCACTATTTCTGCTGATGTCACTGATTTTGAAATGGAATCAGCTGCCATTAACGGCGTTAAACTCAATATGAATCTGGATATCGATGAGGATTCATTAAAGGCACAGATTGATGAACTCCTTGATGCGCAGGCACAAGTCAGCGATGGTGCGTTTGAGGTAGCTGATGCCACTGAAACCCTGAAGAGCGGCAGCAGCACCCTCAATGACGGTGCCGGCAGCGTTTCTTCAGGCAGTGACGAACTGAATCAGGGCGTTCAGCAGCTGCAGTCCGGGATCCAGACCGCGCAGAACGGACTTGACCAGATCGCTGCCAACTCAGGAACACTGCGCGATTCATCATCACAGGTTTATACAGCGCTTCAGACTATTCAAGGTGCCCTTGACAGTGTTTCAGTCAGTACTGACAGTCTGACTACACTGACCACTTCATCATCTCAGATCAGAAGCGGAATCGATACGCTTAATACCGGTATGAGTCAGCTGCAGGCGGCTATCGGTTCGGCAGGTTATAAACAGACCATGTCGGACAACGGACTGGACGTCGACAGTCTTCAGGAACAAAACAACACTGCAGTCAGTACACTGACCACCCAGATCCAGGAGCTCGGTCAGCAGTATCAGGCTGCGCTGCAGGCCGGAGATGAAACCACAGCCGCACAGCTCAAAGCCCAGATAGACTCACTCACAGATACTGTCAAGCTGATCGGCGCCAACAACGCTGCTGTTAGCGGTGCTGAAAGCTATATGGACGGGGTTTCGGATCAGGCGCAGACGGTTACTGACGGTCTGTCTTCACTTGATACGCAGTATGCGCAGTTTGACGATGGCGTACAGTCGTTGCCGGGAACCATAAACGGACTGCTGGGGCAGCTTGATACCCTCAAATCCGCTATCAGTACATTAACCACCTCATACGGTGAACTCAACAGCGGTATCGATTCTTATACGCAGGGGGTAGACACACTGGCAAGCGGTTATACAGAAATTACCAAAGGTGTCTCAACGCTGGCAAGCGGGAGTGCTTCTCTTGCTCAGGGTTCCGGAAGTCTTTACAGCGGGACCCAGAGTCTGTACTCTGGTGTTTCCCAGCTCTGTGATGGTGCCGGTACACTGGCAAGCGGCACACTGACACTTAAAGACCAGACCAATACCTCTGTAAATGATGCAGAAGGTCAGGTTGAAAACATCCTCGATTCACTGAGCGGGGATTCGGAAACGGTGTCTTTTGTTTCGGACAAGAATCAGGACGTCAAATCCGTCCAGTTTGTGATCAAGACCGCCAAAGTAGAAAAAGCAGAACAGCCGGCGGCGCAGGAAACACAGCAGACTCAGATGAGCTTCTGGGATAAGCTGGTAGCTCTGTTCAAACATTAAATACACCAGTAAATACCAATTCAGAATCCGAAAACGCCTGAAAAATCGTATTGTACACTGAAAATAATGTAACGACAATTCCAGATAACTGTTCCTGATAGAAAAAAGCGGAGATCATCATGATCCCCGCTTTTTTTATTCTTCTACGTTTTTTCTGGCCAGAATCACGCGTGTGCTTTTGCTGATTTCGCTGATCAGTGATTCCGGGGCATCGGCGCTGGTAATCAGACCGGTGACTTCATTCCAGTTAGCGTAGGCAAAGAGTCCGGCACTCTGGCATTTGTCACTGTCTGCAATCGTGTAGACCTTATTGGCTGCGCTGATTACTCTTTTTTTGAATTCTGCTTCCGAATAAGACAGGGTTGAAGGGCCGGCCAGTCCGTAAAAGCCGTCAGAACCCAGAAAGGCGATATCCGCATGGATCGAATCCAGTGCATCTTCCGCCCAGCCGCCGACAGCAGCCTTACTGCTGGGACGGATTTTTCCGCCGATCATATAGACGTCATTTTCCGATTCGGACAGCAGCATGGCAATGCTCAGCGAATTGGTGAAAATAGTCAGTCCGCTCATCAGCACTATTTGTTTGGCCAGTGCCTTGGTGGTGCTCCCTGTGTCAAGAATCACAGCGCTGTGAGGGGGAATCAGCGAGGCAGCTGTTACAGCGATTTCTGCTTTTTCCGGGCTGTGAGCGGATTCCTTGGCATCAATGGTCTGTTCCACCAGATCGCTTTTGGCAATAGCTCCGCCAAAGCTCTTTTCGGCAATGCCTTCTTCGTCCAGATAGATAATATCCTTTCTGATGGTTTCGGTTGAGACACCGAAACGTTTTGACAGATCACCAACCTTAATGCTGCCCTCCTTCATCAGAATACGGGCGATCTTGTTGCGGCGGTCGGCTGTCAGTGATTTTTTAGACATATTTCCTCCTGCAGTAAGCAGTTCAGTTACTGTTTATCCTGTGATTATATTTTAACATAGTCTGGCCGTAAGTCTCTGAAAATCGAAGATAATCACAACTGACATAGTTTGAAAAAGTTTGGATAAAGTTGGATAAAGTTGTTGACAGCAACTAATCGCAAGAGTATACTTGAGTTAAGTTAAGAAATGCATATTAAGCACAACGTATAAGTTGCGAATTCATTCAATTAAAAGGAACAGCGAAGGGAAATCAGATGAAAACAAAAGCAGTCAGAATGTACGGAAAAGATGATCTCAGACTTGAAAGCTACGAATTGCCGGAAATCAAAGACGATGAAATCCTGGTGAAAATCATGAGTGATTCCATCTGCATGAGCACCTACAAGCTGGTGGATCAGGGAAAGAATCACAAGCGCTGTCCTCAGAATGTGGATACCAATCCGGTTATTATCGGACATGAATTCTGCGGCGTTATCGAACAGGTTGGTGACAAATGGAAGGATCAGTTTAAAAAAGGCCAGAAGTTTGTTCAGCAGCCGGCTCTCAACTATAAAGGAAGCCTTGCTTCTCCTGGTTATTCCTATGAAAACTGCGGCGGCGCAGCAACCTACTGTATTATGCCCCATGAAGTAATGGAACTGGGATGCCTGATGCCGTACGAAGGCAGGAGCTTTTACAAAGGCTCGCTCGGAGAGCCGATGAGCTGCATCATCGGCGGGTACCACGCCAACTACCATACCAACAAGCAGAACCGCAACCATGCCATGGGCACAAAGGAAAACGGCAATATTCTGATCATGGGAGGCTGTGGCCCGATGGGACTCGGTGCTGTCGATTACGGTATCAATTTCGAAAACAAACCGCAGCGTATTGTTGTTACCGATATTGATGATGCCAGAATCGAACGTGCGAAAGAGGTGATTTCACCGGAATTCGCAAAAGAAAGAGGCATTGACCTGGTCTATGTCAATACAGCCAATATGGAAAATCCGAAGGAAGAGCTTATGGCCATCTCCGAAGGACACGGTTACGACGATGTATTTGTATATGCTCCGGTTCGTCAGGTTGCAGAACTGGCGGATGAACTGCTGGCCTTTGACGGATGTATGAATTTCTTCGCGGGCCCGACAAATAAGGAATTCAAGGCTGATATCAATCTGTACGATGTCCATTACACATCAGCACATATTCTCGGAACAACAGGAGGCGACAATAACGATCTGATCGAAGCCAATGATCTGTCTGCTAGAGGTGTTCTTGATCCTTCTGTCATGGTCACACATGTAGGCGGTATCGATAGTATTGCAGAAACCACGCTTAATCTGCCCAAGATTCCGGGTGGAAAAAAACTGACCTATACGCAGTTTGAAATGCCGCTTACCGCGATTGAAGACTTCGAAAAACTCGGAGAAACCGACCCGCTGTTTGCAAAGCTGGATCAGTCTGTGAAGGCACACAAGGGACTCTGGAACGATGAAGCAGAAGCAATCCTGTTTGACCACTTTGGTGTTCAGGCATAATTGACCGGACAGATTACAGCAGGCTGTCTGACATGCCTGGTCTCTTCGGGGATCCCGGGGTTGATGACCCGGAAACAGACAGCCGGCAGATTCTGAAATATCACAATAATAACAAGGGGAAAATGATGAAAGAAAAAGTACAGGTATTCGGCCGCTTCCTGAGCAGCATGGTTATGCCAAATATCGGCGCCTTTATTGCCTGGGGACTGATTGCAGCCCTCTTTATTGAAACCGGCTGGCTGCCGAATGAGCAGCTGGCCAAGCTGGTCTCGCCAATGAGCACCTATCTGCTGCCGCTGCTGATCGCCTACACCGGCGGTAAGGTGGTACACGGAACACGCGGTGCAGTCACAGGCGCCATCGCCTGCATGGGCGTAATTGTAGCTACTGACGTGCCGATGTTCCTCGGTGCTATGATTATCGGGCCTTTCTCAGGCTGGGTGATCAAAATGTTCGACAAGTGGTCCAAAGACCACACCATCGCCGGGTTTGAAATGCTGGTCGACAACTTCTCCATCGGCATTATCGGCGGACTGCTGGCAATCCTTGCTTACTTCGGTTTCGCGCCGGTCATGGAAGGCGCGACTGCAGCCATGGCAGCCGGTGTAAACTTCTTCGTATCGCATAACATCCTGCCGCTGGCTTCGATTCTCATCGAACCTGCCAAGGTACTGTTCCTGAACAATGCAATCAATCATGGTATTCTGACACCTCTGGGACTGCAGCAGGTCGAAGAAGCTGGAAAATCCATTTTCTTCCTGATGGAATCCAATCCTGGTCCTGGTCTTGGAATCCTGCTGGCCTACTGCATTGCCGGCAAGGGAACTGCTAAAACGACCGCACCCGGCGCCATCATCA
>JBMNSG010000146.1:0-5504 GCA_050945075.1 Eubacteriaceae bacterium
AGTGATTCAAGTAATATTTTGATGTTAATTTTTCCCGTTTTGTTGTTGAAAATGACGGAAAAATTAAAGTCAGCATAAATATAGAGAATTAAATTGAAAGAAAGAAGAAAAAATACTATGCGGTTCAACGCAGTTTTAGAGAAATTAAAGTCAGATTTCCTGAAATAAATATATATTTTTTTAGAAAAACAGTTTATTTAGCTCGATATTTACTATTAAAAACATGATATCGTTTTATAAAACGATATTATTTCATTTTACTGAAAGCAAATTTTCCGATTCACTCTTGTAAGTCTTTTTAAAACAAAAAAGACAGCGTCTGAATGAAACGCTGCCTTCTCCTTTTAAAGAAATCCTATTCGATCTCTTTGTCAGATTTGATTTGCCTATTTCCCGTCGTTTTGATCTTTACGATCCGCTTCGTCGTTATCTGATCCGCTGTTTTTCTTCTTCATGGCAACCAGAACAACCACGGCTGCAATGAGCACGACCAGAATCACCCATGTCCAGGGATTCCTGACAATACCGGTAGCGGCGTTCGTAACATCATTGACAAACGCGGCGAAATTATCAGTTGTCGAGACATCCACTGCTGTTGTCCCGCCTGCGGTTTCATCTGCTGTGGGACTGACGATAGTTTCGTCCGAGCTGCTGTTGTCCGCTGTGGCACTGACCGTATCCGTCTGGTTCTGTGTGCTCACAAAGGAACAGACTGCCGGTTCGTCATAAACAATGGTTCCGGAGGCTGTATTTCCCGGGTTATCATTAACGGTCTGTGTATAGCCGTCTTTGAGCTTTTCAGTCACACTGAATCCGGCGCCAATAGGCAGATTTTCCACTTCGAGGGACTGTCCGCTTTTCAGTGTCGTCTTTTCCCCTGACTTAATGGTGCTCTTCTGGCCGCTGGCAGCGTCCGGCTGGACTTCTTCGCCGTTTTCATAATATCTGACCGGATAGGCTTCTTCCGCCCCTTTCATGCCTACTGTAAAATCCGTGTAGGCATCTGCCTGATCACCATCAGCCGTCTGTCTGACAATGAAAGAGCCGGTTTTCCAGGTATTGGTGTAGGCTTCGGTCATATTCTCGGACAGCGAACCCGTGACGGTTTCGCTTCCTGTATATGCGTCATTAATGGTCTGCGCGAAACTGTCGTTTTCCGTCTGCGTTACCGAATATCCGACGTTATCATCCAGATAGAAGGTAATGCTCTGGTCGCTCCTGAGTGAGAAGGAAAAGCTGTTGTTTCCCGGTGTCAGTGCGAACGCTTCAAGCCCGCCCTTGTCAATTCTATAGTAGTAGGTCGCATTCAATGCAGAGCCATCTGCTGCCGTGAAGGATGCAGTATAGTCAAAGGACGGCGTATCCGTCCGCGGGTAGCCATTGACCTTTTCCGTTACGGTGAGCTGTGCTGCCGGTTTCCAGATCGCATAATAGGTGGTGCCTGTCTGCGCTTTGTCCGACCAGCCGCTTCCATTTCCGTCTGCGGCGGTATTCCATCCTGTAAAGTAATAGCCCGGATGGAGCGGTGTGCTGCCGTCTCCATAAGCCGGTGTCGCATCACCCGCACTGACGGTAGTTGTCTGTGTGTCAATAGCGTACTGGTCGTTAATGCTGTCCTGATAGGTGATTTCAGCTGTGCAGCTTGTATTGACACCGGTGATCAGATTGCCAGTCGTATCTGTTTTGCTGGCGCCTGCCGATATAAAGCCAATGACTGAGTAGTCCTGTCCTTCCGGCACTGCATAAGAGCCTTCTGCCTTGCTCCAGAAGCCTGCCGATGCAGTTGATGTTTTAATATACCAGCCCGGATAGGCACTGTCGTCTGACGGAATCGTGTAGCCCTGAGCCAGCTGATCGTCCGTAATCTTCAGTGTACCCACTGCATACTCGTAAACCTTGTGGAACAGGTCGTTTTCGTTGTTGTTGAGCTGTGTTCCGCTGGCTGTAAGGCCTTCGGTATAGGAAGCGGCACTGTTATAATGATTATCCGTCGCCGGTGAAGGCCCGATCAGGACAGCACAGGTCTGATCCTGTCCTCCCGAGGCCCTGGCGCCATGCCAGAAACTATAGTTTAAAACTGTTCCGGGTGTTGTTTTCAGATCCTGATAAATACTGGAAGTATGATTGGAATTAATTTCCGCCATTCCGTTAGTCAGGCTGTATCCGTCAATGACCGCATTATTGCCGTCTTTGATCAGGCCATCGCCCAGGCCATAGCTGTCCTGTTTTTTCGAGGCATCGGCTGACTTGGCCATTTCCTGATCTGTTTTAAATGTACGGACTTCCATCAGACGGCGTGTGGTCGTGCCATCCTGAGTCTGTTCGGTTGTCTTCCAGCCAAAAGTCTGGTCGTCCTGTTTTCCGGTGATATCCTGATACCAGGTAAGAATCCTGCTGTCTGAAAATCCGCTGTTAAAGCTGCCGTTCACGACAGATGTGTTCTGAATCTTCTTTGCCGCTTCTTCCGCAGCCGCTTTGGATGCAGCTTCTTCTGCTGCCTTTTTCGCAGCATCATCCGCAGCAGTCTGGGACGTTGTGTCGGCCGTCTGCACGGCAGCAGTCTGGGACGCAGTGGTATCTTCCGCCAGTACGGACGGCAGGGCGCCAAAGACCAGCGACAGTACGAGGAACAATGTCAGAAATTTCCTGATTCCCTTGTTTCGTACTCTTTTATTCATAAACAGATTTCCTTTCGAATTTTACAACTATTGCATTCTCTCTTTAGTTGTGAATTATATCAAGCTGGGACACTAAAGTAAATGAATTATAAGTTTACACTGTTCTGATAACGGAATCTAAATCAGTGATATAGGCCTAAGCAATAAAAAGCCGGCTCCCATCCGGAAGCCGGTTCAGACCCGATCATATGTTTGTAAAATCAGGCAGGTACTGATTCTAATTCTGTGTTACAGGACTTTCGCCTGTGATTTTGCAGACCAGGAGATGACGCCCGTATTCTTCGACAACGGTACAGGTAGACAAGGTAATGTAGTTAGCATCTGTAGTTATCGTTTCACGCTGGTAAATTGAAATATCATTCAAATGGGAAGCCAGTTCACTAACCGACTCGACAGTATTGTGCGGTACACCGTAAATAATTCTATCCATGGAATCGGCCTGAAGATATTCCACTATATCGAATTCCAGTATTTTGTCCGGCAGGTAAATCCTGCCTGTTTTATGGCTTTCAAAATAAGACTGATCCGAGAAATTTTTGACGTCCGCGAACATTCTGCCGCCGCTCATATTATGTCCATATAAGACAGTCTGCATATCCGTAAAATCTGCAGCATTCCTGTAGTCCATAAATATACTGCCGGTAGAAGAAGATTTCTTCTCTGCATCCAGTGACAGGTACGTTTCGTTATCTGTTCCCTTTAAGACCGGATAGTTTATATTAGAATCATCCACCCGGATCCAGGCAACGACATCGGAATTCTCTTCACGAAGCTTCATAAACGATGCATAAATTCCCTCATCATCAGAGGGCGTAAAGCGGTCTACCTGGTTGGTCAGATACCAGGAATCATAAAAAGCGTACCCTGACACAAGAAGCGACACGATCAGGATCAGAATGATTATCAGATTAACCGTTCTGTTAGCAGCCTTTGCTGCCTTAAAACTGTTTGATTCCTTCATGCATTGCCTCCATTAAAAATTCCTGCGTCTGAACAGCTGGAACAGTTTACCATAAGTGTTCTTGACTAAAACTGGTCCCATCAGACGGCTGTCACTCGTATCAGACAGATTGTCATGAAGCAGAAACACTGAACCTTCAGGTATAGTAAGTGGGTAGTTATTGTTCGTTCCAGGATCTTCTATAATTATTTTTTCTCCATCCATAGTCTGAATATGACCGTTCACATAGAGATACTTCTCTTCATCGAATGATACGACATCACCTGCAACAGCGATTACCCGACCATAATCAATAGTCGTATTGTAACCATGAAAGGCGACAATATCGTCTGCAAGATAATTCTTGTCAAGCCGATAGAAAAAAGTCAGATCTCCATCAAAAAGTGAAGTTTCCATACTATTACTGTGTACTACAGCAATCCCGAAAATATATGAAAATACCACCCAGACTGCGAGGATGAGCAACGCTGTTTTTATAATTACACTGGTCCAAAGACTTTTAAGCTGCAGCTGACGGCGCTTCTGGTCTATGACATCTTCTGGTAATCGCAGAGATTCATTTGTTGAAAGAACTGTTCCCTTACCTTTCTTCTTCAAAAGCATTATTTGTTCCTGCTTTTCTGAAGTTCCTGCTGAAGATAGCGGATTGTCTTATTCCTCTCGTCCAGCAATGACTGGTAGTGCGCCTCCTGATATAGATAGACTTGTTTATAATATTCATTTAGTCTGTCTATCTTATCCCACACATCTTCTTCGTCAACGCCTCCGAATGCTTTTTTTGAAAATTTCAAATGAGTGAGACGCTCAGCCACATCTTCGGGTGTTCGTACTGTTTTCTGATCTGCCATGAATAACCCTGACCTTCCTGTTATTTCTTTTCTGTAGGCCCGGGCCTTGTTTTCCCTGTTGCCTTATATATTGAAACCAATTCTACCATAAACCTGGAGCCGCCCATAAAGCAAAGAACCCCGCATGACCAGCTTCGGGTCAAAACGGGGCAATTCATTTACGCTGCTGATTTCTTTTTATGTGTCACCACTAAGATTACAGCTGCTGCCGCTATAACAGCAAGCAGAATCTGAAAATCAGTATTCTTTAAAATTCCGGTGTAAGGAGATTCCGGTGTTGTTTTTTCCGGAACTGCAGGCGCGGTGTACTTGTTGGTAAAACAAGCAGAATCGCATTTTGTATCCCCGCTGAGTATTTGCACAGTTGTAAACAGTGAATCATCTTCATGTCTGAAAACATAAATCTTGACTGTATAAGATGCAGTATCACTCGTGTAATTATCTGCAGTTACGGTTTCCTGAGTCAGCTTATACTCGAAAATGTCTCCCGGAACTACATTGCTCATATCGAAATTAAATTGTCCGTTTCCGGATCCAGTGATATTTAATGTGGTTCCATTTGTCGGAAGCGGTGCATTGTCCGATACCGGCGTCAGTTTGAAAGCAAAATCAAGCGAGCTTCCAGGAGTATCTCCCGTAACCTTTTCCTGAACGGGAATTGAAGCCTGAACTCCTGATGCAGTATCTGCAGCACACACCGGAGACGGTATGGCAAATGCTACAAGAAGTACCGCAAACAAGAGTAATCCCGCCTTTAATATTTCTTTTGAAAAAGTTTTTGTCATTGATGAATTCCCTTCTGCAGGCTTTGCAGTTTCATAACAACATACAGCCTGTCCTTGACAATCAGTTCATTTTTAATAAATACACAGAGCCTGCCAGATGACAGGCTCTGAAATATCCCTGGGTGATTACAACTGATTAGAATTCGTCGTGTGTTGTCTTTCTCTTCTTCATCATCAGTACTGCAATACCAGCAAGAGCAATTACAGCCACTGCGATATAAGGCATATTATT
>JBMNSG010000147.1:0-5473 GCA_050945075.1 Eubacteriaceae bacterium
AGATATTTCCGGACTGCCGGGTGCGGAAAAGCTCAACATCGTCAAGATTGCGCCCGGTTCGGAAAACATGCACAAGGGACCGGCGATGACCCGCGAGCAGGCAGTGGCCGCTCTTGAAGCCGGCATCAACATTGCCAACCAGGCGGTAGCCGACGGCGCCCAGCTGCTCGGAACCGGTGATCTCGGCATTGCCAACACCACCCCTTCTGCTGCCATCCTTTCAGTTATGAAGGACATCCCGGTCGCAGAAGCTACCGGCCGCGGTACCGGTGTCGATGACGAAGGACTGCGCAACAAGATCAAAGTGATTGAAGAATCAATCGAACTGAACAAGCCTGACAAGAACGACGCCATTGACGTGCTGTCCAAGGTCGGCGGCTACGATATCGCCGGAATTGCCGGCAGCATCCTGGGTGCAGCGTACAACAGGGTTCCGATTTTCGTCGACGGTTTTATTTCAACAGCCGGCGCGCTCATTGCCCTGGGGCTCAATCCCACCGTCGCAGATTATATCCTGCCCTCCCACCGTTCTCAGGAACCGGGACACGACAGAATGTGGTCGGCCATCGGCAAGGAACCCCTGCTGGACCTGAACTTCCGTCTCGGCGAAGGAACAGGCGGAGCAGTGGCCATGCATCTGGCAGAATGTGCCTGCCGCATTATTAACGACATGCTTACGTTCTCGGATGCGGGTGTTTCCAATTCCGATACAGCAACCGTCGACACCTTTGCCGACGGCCAGACACCTGCAGGCGAATAATATGAATCTGACCCGAAGGCTGAACAATCCGGAAAAATGCGGCGCCCAGTATATTGAAGATCTGAGTACCGCCTACTGGCTTTCCGAATCCCTGTTCACTGCCCTCGGGCTTAATCTGTTCGAATACCTTGAAGACGGGACCAGCTCCGTTTCCGGACTGGCACGCAAAACCGGCACAGATGAAACAGCACTGTGCCGGTTTCTTCACGTTCTCGAGGAGATGAAGCTCGTCGGTCATTATCAGGACAGCTGGTATAATACCCGGCTGACCTCGGAATTCCTGACCCGCGGTTCCCGGGCCTCCCAGCTCGGAAACGTGCACTGGCGGCAGGCACTTCAGGAAGACTGGGCAACCCTGCCGGAGGCACTGAAGGCAGGAAGACGCGTTCATTTTCCGGAAGCACCTTCCGAAGAAGAAATGGACGTGCGGCGCCGCGACTATCTGATCGCCATGGATGCCGTGGTCCGTCCCAAGATCGCAGAAATTCTGCCCATGCTCCCGCTGCTGTCCTCCTCTCAGGCCCATAACGCGGCATCCGGAAAACCATTCCGGATCCTTGACCTGGGCTGCGGCTCCGGTGCGTTTTCCGCCGGGCTGGTCCGTTATTTCCGGAATGCCGGTTCTGAAAACGTTCTATCCGGCAAACCGACAGTAACAGCCGAGCTCTGTGATATCCGCCAGATTATCGGCATTACCGAAGATCTGGTACATTCGCAGGATCCGGATACTGCCGATGCCATGACCTTCACGGCATTGAACCTGCTCGATGAAAGCTGGGCACTGGGAGGCAGGGATATTCCGGATAATACGGAACAACGCTATGACCTGATCGTGCTTTCCAACATTGTCCATGCTTACGACAGTGAAAGTGCCGGGATTCTGAAGCGGGCTGCCGAATGTCTTTCTGATGACGGCCTGATTCTGATCCATGATTTCTTTCTCGATCACGATCCATTGAAAAGCGCGCTTTCCGATATGAACATGTTTATCAACACCTATAACGGACGGAGCTTTTCCTCGAAGGAAACAGTCGCGGCACTGACGGATGACGGTCTGGTCTGCGCCCCGCTGATACCGCTGTCGGGAGATACTGCAGTTCTGTTTGCTGCGCGGTCGGAACAGGCTCTTGAAAAGCTCAATCTCAGTCCCGAAAGCAGGCTGGTGCAGCCCATCCTTTCGCTGGGATTTGAAGAAGTCATTCCCGTCAATCCGCTGGAAATTGCCGTGTCCGGATTTGCCCCGGCAAAATGTCATTTTGGCTGCCGTTCAGGTGGAAGCAAGACCTGCAGCATCAATGATGAAATGAGTCCGGAGGAAACAAAACGCTTCCTGTCCGGCTATAAAAAAGCATTCCTGCTCACCGGTGAACCGCCTACGGATGCCTTTCAGCGCCGGGCTCTGGCTGCAGAAACACTGGCCTTTAAAGAAAACTTCTATAAAGCCTTCGTTTTCTGGGCCGGGCCCTGTTCAATCTGCCCGCAGTGCGACCCGGAGCAGCCATGCTCCAACCGTCAGCATCACCGTCCTTCAATGGAGGGTTCGGGTATCGATGTATTCAAGACGGCCTCAAATGCCGGAATCGAACTGAAAACACTGAGCGAGCGCGGCGAATTTATCCGTTATGTCGCCCTTCTCATGCTGGAATAGCGAGACAGAAAAACAATTATGCCAAAACTGAAAGTAACTGACCAAAACAAAAAAATCCTGCTGGTGCAGGCCATCTCGATGGAAGGCATCGATATCGAACGGGTTTACCCGATCGGTCTTGTCACCATCGGGACCTATCTGGAACGCTGCGGCCGCTACGATCCGGTTCTGTTTGATATGAACACAGCCATCGATCCCTACGGAGAACTGGCACAGCTGATCCGGACAGAAAAACCGGATGCTGTGGGCCTGTCCTTCCGCAATGTGGACCCGCTCGGCAACCGCACCACCTCACTGGTGGTTCCGCTCATGATCACTGCTTCGTTTATCCGCAAACGCATCGGGAACATACCGCTGTTTATCGGCGGTACAGCATTCTCTCTGTTCCCGGAACGCCTGATCCGTGAAATTCCGGAGCTTGACTTTGGGTTTGCCGGAGAAGCGGAAGACTGGATTGTTCCGCTGGCCGATGCCATGTTTGCCGGAGACGGCGGCACGGCGCTGAGGAAAATTCCCGGCTGTGTTTACCGGACGGACGCAGGCAAAAACTCAGACGCAGGTGAAAACACAGAAGCTGTGAAAGCAGCGGCGAAGATACAGACGTCCGCTGCAGGGGAAACAGACGACCATCCGGTGCATATGAATCCCCGGGCCCCCGGTTTTGATATGCGCAACTATCAGATGATTGACCGCAGCCTCCTGGATCCGAAAAAATATCTGGAGCTCAACGCCTATGTGGAAAGCATCGGTGTAGAAACCAAACGCGGCTGTGTTTACAGCTGCGCCTACTGTTCCTATCCGCTGCTGCAGGGAAACTGCATGCGCCTGCGCGATCCGGATTCGGTCGTTGACGAGCTGGCGTACATCCAGAATGAATACGGCGCCGAACGCATTCACTTCACCGACTCCATCGTCAATTTTCCGCCTGAACACTTTGACACGGTCTGCCGCAGGATGATCGAACGCGGAGTCAAACTCAAATGGAGCGGTTTCTTCCGTGAAAATCTGCTTACCCCGGAACGGGTCAGGCTGTATGCCGATGCAGGCTGTGAATGTTTTTCGCTCTCACCCGATGGCCTGACTCAGAAATCGCTGGATCTGCTGGGGAAAAGGCTCACGACCGATGAAATTGTGGAGGCCGCGGAAGTGCTGGCAGAAACCGGCGTGACCAGTGTCTACCATTTTCTGGTAAATACCCCGCAGACTGACGAAAATGAGATCCGGGAAGCCAGAAAGCTGATTGAACGCATCTATCAGGCACATGCCAGAACCAAATCCATTGGCACCATTGTCCTGAACCTGATCCGAATCCTTCCCGATACCCGCATCGAGCAGATTGCCCACGCCGACGGAAACATCAGCGATACCACCGATTTGCTGTACCCCGTTTATTACGATCCCGAAAAATACCGGACCCTGCGTTATTCACTGGAAGTCTGGCATCAGAAGATGAATATCGAAATGTGGCAGACCGAAGAAACAGGCTGCAGCGGGAGTACGGATGATAAAATAAATGAGACAAATGAGACGGTCCGGGAAACCGGGCAGACCGATACCTCACAAGACGAAACCGAAGAAACGGAGCAGACCGATGAACATTACATTGCTTGAACCGCCGCGTAAACCCGCACCCGAACGCAGCAACGATATCGCCAACACCACCCTGTCCTCCTGCCTGAATTCAGGATACGCAGCGGCCGTACTGGAACAGGCCGGCCATCATGTACGGATCATTGAAGCTTATATGGAGGGCATGGACTGGGGTGATATCGAACGCAATATTTCCTGGAATCCGCCTGAAATTCTGGGCATCCATCTGGTCTATAACTGGGAAGACAACCACGACCTGTACCGCTTTCTCAAGAAAATCAAACAGGAATTCGGAACACCCTATATCGTAGCTTACGGATACTACCCGACTTTCGATGCCCGTGAAATTCTCAATACCTGTCCCTGGATCGATTATATTCTCTGCGGAGAAATTGAACGCACGTTTGTCGATCTGGCAGAAAGACCCGACGATCCTGAATTTGTTCAGGGTCTGGCATACCGTGATGAATTCGCCAAGAAAGGCGTTCGCCTTTCCTCCGGAAAAATTGTAGAAGATCTGGATTCCCTGCCCTTCCCGGTACGTTCGGCCTCGTCGATGCCGGGCGGAGAAGCCAACATACTGGGCAGCCGCGGCTGTTACGGAAACTGCACCTTCTGCTATATCAATCCCTACTACGGAATTTTCGGCGCCAACGGTACCCCTGTGGGCCGCTGGCGTCCGCGCTCGCCGCAGAACATCGCCGCGGAAATCGATCAGATCATAGCTGACACCGGTATCCGTTATTTCTATTTTACCGATCCCAATTTTTACGGTCCCGGTAAGAAAGGACGGACCCGGGTGATCGAGCTGGCAAAGCTGCTTGAAGAACGAAATATTCAGTTCGGCATTGAAGCCAGAGCCAACGATATTGAACCGGAAAGCATCGCCGCCCTGAAAAAAGCCGGCCTGAAGGATATCCTGGTGGGACTGGAAAGCGGCCGTGATGAAAGTCTGGCGCGACTCGGGAAGAAGACCAGTGTAAAAGACAATGAAAATGCATTGCGCATCCTGCGGGATGCGGGCATTGAACCATCAGTCGGCTTTATCATGTTCGAACCCGATTCGACGCTCGGGGACCTGCAGGTTAATTTCGAATTTCTCAAACGCAACCATCTGCTTGATCACCTGGAAACTGCCGTCAACGTTCTTTATCATCATCAGATTATTCTGGCAGGAAGCCCGTCCTATCAGGAACTCCGGGACCAGGGTAAGCTCATTCTGTCCGATCATTCCGAATATGAAGCAGAAACCCGCTATGAAAACCCGCTCACCGCGGCAATGGCAGAAACCATGCGCCAGATCACCAATCATGTATTCGAATATATGAAAGAAACCTGGCAGCTTTCGGCCCAGGGCGATCCGGAAACGAAGGAAGTTTATGCCCGCATAAGCGCCATTCTCACCGATGCCTTTGGAGAAGCCATGGAGATTCTGGACCACAAAGGAACTGCAGCGCTGGAAAACAGCGGTTTTG
>JBMNSG010000148.1:0-5311 GCA_050945075.1 Eubacteriaceae bacterium
CTGCCCTGATTATACTGGCCCTGCCTTTAGGACTGATTTTTGCCCGAATCATCACCGACAGGACTTTTCGTTACTGCACCTGAACCAGGCTCGTACTCATTTGCAGATAATCAATAATAAAAACATGAAAAAAGACCGCCGCGAAAAAGACCGCCGCGCCAGCAGGTTTTCTACTGACACGGCGGCCTTTTTAATATTCTTTGTAGTGATCATCCTTTAATTCGGAAACCGCCAGCAGACAATCCTTACCATATAGAAGAGCGGCAGGAATCCGCCATTCTTTTCCATAATAGTAATTATCTGCAATCAGTTTACCGTCAGCATAGATCTGGGTTACGTCCCCTGCATCGGGAATCGAGACAAATCCCCGGTCACTGGTTACCGAGATTTTTTCCCAGGTTACATGCCTGGGTGTTTCCATCTGCAGCTCCTGCCACTCCTCATCCGAGGGTAAAAAAGGACAGTGGTCGATGGTTTCAAAACTGATCTGAGCGGGTTCGAAGTCTTCTCCGGCTGTATGATACACGAAGTCATCGTCCTGCCATTTCCAGTAAGACCAGACACCGTCTTCTGCGCTGTGGACTGTCCCGTTTTCTTCATACAAATCACAATTGTCTCCGAGATACAGTCCCGAATCCAGCTTACGCAGATACTGTGCCTGCTCCCAGGTCAGCGTGACGATCCGGACCGGCCCTTCTTCCGTATCGAAAGAAAGGATCAGCCCTGCCTGAATTTCAAAGCATTCTTCATTATCGAAACAGTATTCGGCCGGAATGCCCGGAATTTCGGCAAAGAACCAGGTATTGCCTTCCCGCGTCAGCGGCTGAGCTGTGGCATATTCAAGCTCGGCCCCGTTCAGCTTCATCCGGAAGGGCATCAGGAAGCTCACATCCCCTTCAACATCGACAGGGGGAAATTCTACACCCATCGCGTTAAACTGAACATCTTCCACATTATCAAGGCTGGAACGGCGCTGATAGTGGTTGACGAATACAAAGCCGCTTCCACCGTCTGTACGCATACAATACCGGAGTGAAGAAGAATCACCGAAAACCGCTTCGTTTTCAGCCGGAACGTATTCCATTGGCGCCAGCTGATCACCCCATTCCTGTACAAACAGATGAAGCATGTTCAACAGCCTGTAAGAGCCGCGTACTTCTCCGTACTGGGAAAGCGGAGCCTGAAAATCGTAGTTCAGGATTGCGTAGTCATTCGGATAGCCGGTGGCCCGGGATTCCTGAAAGGTGGAAAGCGCACCGGTCTGATGGGTTCCGCCGTGATACATATAATAACCCGGCAGATTGCATCCATCGCCGATTTTTATGAGCGACATCGCATAAACATCCATCGGCTCAATGATATAGCGGCGATGATGGGTGTTCTGCAGTCCTCCGCCCAGTTCGCACATGGCAAACGGATAGCGGTCATAGGGAAGCTGCCAGCCGTCTGCTGTGGTCTGATCGATCTGGTCGGCACCGATAGCTGTATCGTTGCGCATGGGATTGAAATAATAATGAACACTGGGTGCATTGGTTTCCAGATGCTGGTCCCAGGGCGCATCGCAGTAGCCGCCAAAGAGTGGCAGCACTTCATCAACCGGAATTTTGGCACCGGCCGCGGCATTCCATCCAGTCACTGTATAATAGGGCACGTCAAACCCGACTTCCTGCGCAATCTTTTTCAGAGTTGCCAGGTGGTCAGCATTGTCTACATACTCGTTTTCCAGCTGAACACCGATCACATTGCCACCGTCTTTATACAGCATATCCTGAACCTGATCGAATATTTTCTGATAGAAAAGACGAACCTTATCCAGATACTCCGGATTATCTTCCCGAACGGCGTACGGCTTGTTCAGAATCCAGTCCGGGAGTCCTCCGTTTCTGCATTCGCCGTGAGCCCATGGTCCCGGACGAAGCATAACATCCAGCCCGGCATCCCGGCATTCACGGACAAATGCGCCCAGATCATTGGCACCACTGAAGTCAAATACGCCTTCCTGTTCTTCATGATAAATCCAGAACATATAGGTCGATACCACCGTGATACCGCCTGCCTTCATTTTACAAAGCTCCCTGCGCCAATCCTCCGGATTACAGCGCGAAAAATGGAATTCCCCCATCACCGGAATCCATGGCTTTCCCGCACGCGTAAGGTAACGATTGTTGAGTCCGAGGCTGACTCCCTGTGGATTTTTTCCACCCATATTCAAGCCGGCATCCTCAATCAGTGCCGGTTTATACTCCTTAAAGTTATACAATTCCCATTCCCTCCGTTGTCTTACCTGTTCATAAGCTGCTTAATTGATACTTCTATTGTACAGGCTGTGACTTATCGTTTTAATGCAGGAATGTTCTGAATAACTGGTCATTTGTTGGATTCTAATGTCCCTGCGACTGTGCTTTTATTGATCCTGTGACTGTCTGTCAAACTGATGGGCGAGCGTCCATCCCAGTGCTTCTGTCAATGAAAAGGCGGTTCCGGCGTTCACTGCATTGCCCAGTCCCGGGATCCAGCCTACCAGCAGCTGGGAAGCCGTCCGGCCAATGGTGGCTGTTGTGGCTGCACCAACCGCAGAAGCAGCTGCACTTTTGTCGAGTTTTAAATCAAATATTTCCGCCAGTGCCATTGCCATTCCGATCTGCATCGGTGTAATCACCGCAGTATCGCTCATTGGCAGCTGAGCCAGCCCGGCTCCGATCCCGCCGGCCCCCGCCGCAGCAATATGAATGATGGTACTGCATTTTGTTCTCTGAGTTTCAGTCATTGTACAGCCTCCTTAATCTATGCCGGCCATAAGCAGCCAGATATCAGACTTCAATCAGTTCGTATTCTCTGGTTCCCAGACCGATCTTTTCACCGTGTTCCAGACAGCTCTTCCATTCCGATTCCGGATTGGAATTTTTAAAACAATCATGATGGTCGACATAATCTGTATCGTGTCTGTGATCCGTCAGCTGGGTATTCGGGAGCGGTTCCGCTTTCATGCAGGCATCCGCACAGGCCTGATCGAGAGCAATCGGGTCCATCGACGCAAACATACCGATATTCGGAATAATGGCGGCATCATTTTCTCCATGACAGTCACAGTTGGGTGACACATCAACGACCAGTGAAATATGGAACTGCGGACGTCCATCTACCACAGCTTTTGTATATTCGGCCATTTTACAGTTCAGATCCTTGACCGCAGAATCATTTTCGAAGGAAATCGCATCAAAATTGCAGGCACCCAGACAGCGGCCGCAGCCCACACAGTGTTCAGTAACATGCATTTTGCGTGTCTGTTCATCGAAAGCCAGTCCGTTGTTGGCGCATTCCTTCTGACATTTACGGCAGCCCCGGCACAGTTTTTCGTCTATCCGGGCCTGTCCGCTGCTGTGCTGTTCGGTTTTTCCGGCTCTGGAACCGCAGCCCATGCCAATGTTTTTGATGGTTCCGCCAAAACCGGTCATTTCATGGCCTTTGAAATGCGTCAGGCTGATGAATACATCTGCGTCCATCACTGCCCGGCCGATCTTGGCTTCTTTGACATATTCTCCGCCCTCCACCGGTACGGCAACGTCATCAGTCCCCTTCAAGCCATCCCCGATGATGATCGGACATCCGGCTGCCAGCGGCCCGAAGCCGTTTTCCCAGGCGCATTCGATATGTTCGATGGCATTCTTCCGGCTTCCGGGATACATGGTATTACAATCAGTCAGAAAAGGCTTGCCGCCCAGTTCCTTCACAGTGTTAACGACCGCTCTGGCATAATTGGGGCGCAGATAACTGATATTGCCGTGTTCGCCAAAATGCATTTTGATCGCGACAAATTTTCCATCCAGATCGATATCTTTTAAACCTGCTTTTTTTATCATTTTACTGAGCTTCGTCGGAAGGCCGTCTCCGAACGGTATTGTTCTGAAATCAGTAAAATATACTTTTGCTTTATTCATTGAATCTCCTCTTTAATCTCTTTTCTTTATTCTATTATAGATTCTGGAGTATACTCCAGATCAAGTATTTTCTCCCGCCCGTAACAATCAAAAAAATCTCCTGACCGGAGCTGAGCCTTATGAAAAGCTCCTCCCCGATCAAGAGAATCAGGATCAGTTTATTTTATATAATCAGATTCTGTCAAAATGATAACGGAACTGAGAAGTGTAAACTTCGCCCGGTCTGAGAACCGATTCCGGAAACTCCGGACGGTTCACGGCATCCGGCCAGTTCTGTGGTTCAAAGGCAACACCCGTCTGCTTCCCGTAAACACGTCCCTGCTTGCCGGGGCCTTCTTCAAGATAATTGCCGGTGTAAACCTGGAGTCCCGGACGATTCGATGAAACCGTCAGTTTTAAGCTGTTCCCGGTAAGTTCTGCCATTTTCCGAACCGGCTGGTTCTTTGAATCATCACTGAACAGATAATTATGGTCAATGCCGTTGCCGTTTTTGAGCGGCAGATAATCTGTATGCCGGAGACTGTCCCCGATCTGCCTGGACTGTGTAAAATCCAGCGGCGTTCCGGTAATATCCGAAATCTGTCCATCCGGGAGCAGATATTCATCAGAATCTGTCACACGGGAACTGAACACTCTCAGTTTATGATTCCAGATATCACCGGTGCCATTCAGATTAAAATACGAATGAGAAGTCAGATTAACTGGCGTTGCTTTGTCCGTTTCAGCTTTATAGCTCAGAATCAGTGTATCATCGTCTGTCAGCTCATAGTCCGCTTCAACGCTCAGGTTTCCGGGAAATCCCTGATCTCCATCCGGACTGGTCATCGTCAGTCTGAGAACCCTGCCGTCATCACTGGCATCCCAGATTCTGCGGTCAAAGCCTTCCAGCCCGCCGTGATTGCAGTTGGGACCGTTGTTAAGCGGCAGACTGTATTCGACACCATCCAGTGTAAACCGGCCTCCGCCAATCCGGTTGCCGACACGGCCGACCAGTGCCCCCATATAACAGGTTCCGTCTTCATAGCCCTTTACCGTATCATACCCGGTCACCACATCGATTCCATCAACTGTCAGGCTCTGAATGATTCCACCGAGTGTCAGTATTGTTGCCTTCATCCCATTCTTGTTGGACAGCGTATAACTCCAGACGGTTGTTCCGTCTTTTGTCTGTCCGAATTTTCCCTTGTTTATCATCGTGTTTCCCTCCTGAAAAAATTATATCAGGACTGCGTTGGAGAAATGTTCACACTATCTGGCAGAATGTCGGAACTTGAGTGCTAACGGGATAACCGTACAAAAAAACCTGTGATCCACCGGGTGACAGTCAACTGGGTGACAGTCATTTGAAAGATGTTAATGCCTGATCTGACTCA
>JBMNSG010000149.1:0-5137 GCA_050945075.1 Eubacteriaceae bacterium
ATCAGGGCAGCCTGTGAAAACCAGGTAGCCGAGACATGGAGTGACATAATGCCAAGATTATAAATCGCGCGGTACAGGTACAGCCCCGGGACCATAATGACAATGGCCGGCACGGTTAACGAAATGCGGGGATAACCGGTTGAATTCTTGACCATTGAAGCCAGAAGTCCCGCTGTCAGGGCGCCGAGAAGGGCAGCCGCTGCCGGGGGCAGAGCAGTCAGATCCACGAGCTCCAGACGCAGGGTATTGGCGGCCGCACCAATCAGCGCTGCACTGACCGCCATCCGGGGTGTGCTGTTAAACATGATTGAGAAGCCGTACACACCACAGAAGCCGGCGATAAAACGCAGCAGAATCTGTACAGGCAGGCTCATCTGTAAAGCCGGGAAGTCGACAGGCTGCAGATTGAGAATCAATGCCATAATCCAGGCGGTAAGTGCAGCGACCAGCACAATGATCAGAGCATAGGAAAGGCGCTCCAGTCCGGACCGCATATCAAGTTTTGCCAGATCAATGCCGCTGGTGATAAAGGGAAAACCCGGGATTATAAACAGCATTGAGCAGATGTATCCGGCTTCATGCTGAAAAGATACGGCGAACAGCAGTTCTGCCACTTTAAGCAGTAGGGCATAGGTTATGGAAGCAGAGGAAACAGATGCTGCGATTCCGAGAAACAGCGTAAAATGATGACTGGTGAGTTTACAGCGTACATAATTTCCGATGCCTGCACCCAGAAATGCGCAGATCATTTCTACCAGGCCTCCGCCCAGCAGGAAGGTAAATCCACAGCATGCCAGCGCTGCGGCAGTACCGAGAGCCAGAGGTGAATACAGACCATGAATCCGTTCAATTTCGTCAAGATGGGAATGCAGCTCTTCTCCGGACATCTTCATACCATGGACCGGAAAGTCATTGATGAAATTTTCCAGCTTGTTCAGTTTTGAAGTGTTTACACCAGTGTTGGTCAGACAAAGTGACTGGGTAAAACAGTGGTCACCGTCAAAGCAGCTGTATTCGATGGACAGCAGGCCGATATCTGCTGTACAGGTGACATCCAGCTGTTCCGACAAAGTGTTCATGGAACTGCGGACCCGCCAGGCGCCGGTTCCGCAGGAGAGCAGCATCAGCCCCACCCGTCCGATCACTGAAGCCTTCTCGGTCAGCCCGGCTTCATCGATGGGAATTCCTTTTTCTGACATCGCATAATCGTGCCAGTAAATTTCCATATGGTTTTTTGGAATCATTTTTTCTGCCATTTTATTTCAGCCTTTCCGAAATCGACCGTCTGTGAATGGCTGAGGCAGTTACATAAACGGTCACATGATCAGAAACCATAAACGATCTCGTCTGCACGGGCAATATTTTTCTCGAGCTTTTCACTGAACAGATTCAGAGGCAGAAATACGCCCATTTCATCACAGCGCTTGTCTGAATCGACTTTGACGTCCTGATCATAATAGACGACTGACCGGGGCAGTTCCCGCTGAAGCTCTATCATGATGTCCCATAATGCTGCATAGGCCTGTGCTTCTGTTTCTTTCTGCTTTACTGTATCGGGAAGCTCGTATAACAGCAGAAGTCCTATATGCTGTGCGACCCGGTACTCAGTTACATCCATGGAGTCATCGGCGTAACCGTGACGTTTGCGGTAGCCGCAGGCCAGATACATGGGGGTCCGGTCTCCGGTAGGAAACGCCTTTTGGAAACGGCTCAGATCCCGCTGGTTCACTCTGACAGGCGCGTCAGGAATCAGATGTCCATCTGCATCCGTCAGGATTTCCGGGTTAGCCTGTCCATCTGCGTTGAAACGGAACGGAGCCAGACAGGCGTTTCTGAGCAGATCAAACATGGTATTCTGGCACAGTGCCATCAGAAAAGCGCTCAGATCTCTGTTGCTGTAGGCATTGAACAGCGCACGGGTGAACTGTTGTGCCGGACTGCATTCATCATCGGGATCGTCATCTTCAGAATCGCTGACTTCTTCCAGGGATTCATAAAATGTTTCGCAAAGGCGCTGACAGGCCCGGGGATCTGCCAGAATTTTTTCAAACAATAACTCCGGCTTTTCCTCTCTTGGAAATATCGTAGCCATAAATGTTTATCCTTCCTTCTGCGGTTTACAATCGCTTTTATCAGCTTTTATTATAGGCTTTTGTCTTGAAATTGTTAAATTTCGAACAAAAAAACCGCCTGTCGGGTTTCCTGCGTGTCTGCAGGAACCGTTTCGGCGGTTCTTGTTTAACCGGTATATGTATCTGCCGGCTTTGTCTCGGTTTTTATGCGACGCTGGAGGGATATCCGATTGCAGAAACCGCGTCCGCGAGTTTCTGTGCATCAGTTCCCGGTTCAGCCTGGATGACTGCCTGTGCCTTTTCAAGACTGACTTCTGCAGACTTGACTCCGGGCTGTTCCTTCAGTGCAGCTTCTACGCGCCCGCTGCAGTGGGCACAGCTCATATCTTTTACATTCAGTGTTATAGTCATTGTTTCTCCTTGTTCAGATGCTGCAGATTCATTTATTGCATCTTTCTTTTTTTCAGATGAGTTCCTGTTTAATTCAGCCTGGCTGCTGTCATCAGTTAAAACAGGGCAGGCGGGCGATGTCATTCCGCTCACTTCAGCGACTGTTTCCACCTGAACATCTCCATGGGTGATTTCTACTTTTTCGATTCTGGGCTTAAAGCGTCTCAGGCTCAAAGCATTCATAACCACACAGAACGAACTCAGGCTCATCGCTGCCGCTGCAAACATGGCATTGAGCTTGATTCCAAACGGAATGTAGAGCACACCGGCTGCCAGCGGAATACAGATTGTATTGTAGAAGAAGGCCCAGAACAGATTCATCTTGATGTTTTTGATGGTGGCCGTCGAAAGCTGTATGGCAGCCGGGATCTGCATCAGATTGCTCTGCATCAGGATCACGTCCGCGGATTCGATAGCCACATCGGTACCCGAACCGATAGCGACTCCGGTGTCCGCCTGTGCCAGAGCCGGTGCATCATTGATTCCGTCACCGACCATAATCAGTTTGTTACCCTTTTGCTGGAGCGCTTTAACCAGTCCTGCCTTCTGATCCGGGAGCACGTCTGCAATCACATGTGTGATTCCGGCCTGGCGGGCGATTGCCTGTGCGGTCCTGCGATTGTCACCGGTCAGCATGTAGACTTCCAGCCCCATGGCTTTGAGCTGGGCGACCGCCTGGGCAGATGTTTCTTTTAATACATCCGCTACCGCAATAACAGCGGCCAGCTTCCCGTCTCTGGCAACAAACAGCGGGGTTTTCCCTTCATCAGAGAGTCGTTCATAATCTGTCTGAGCCTGGTCCGGCGCGGTACCGGATTTTTCCATGAGTTTCATATTCCCCACGGCATACATATGTCCGTTGATCTGACCTTCAATGCCCATGCCGGGAACAGCCGTAAACTGTGTGACAGCTGCGGGTGTGAGACCCTTTTTCTGCGCATCTTCGACAACTGCCAGTGAAAGGGGATGCTCCGACCGGGCTTCCAGTCCGGCTATATCCGCCAGCAGCAGATCCTCCGGTAGGTCAGAATATTCAATGAAATCAGTGACTTCCGGTTCACCGACGGTCAGTGTTCCTGTCTTGTCAAAGACAATGACATTGGCTTTTCCAAGTGTTTCCAGCGCTTCACCGTTGCGGAACAGAATGCCCTGACTGGCTCCGACTCCGGTTCCGACCATAATAGCAGTCGGAGTCGCAAGTCCCAGTGCACACGGGCAGGAAATAACCAGTACGGCAATCCCGATAGACAGGGCAAAGCTGAAGCCGTACCCGAGCAGCAGCCAGATCAGAAAAGCGGCCAGTGCGATAATCATGACGGCCGGGACAAACCAGCGGGAAATTTCGTCTGCCAGCTGGGAAATCGGAGCCTTGGAGCTCTGGGCTTCTTCAACCAGAGTGATGATTCTGGACAAGGTCGTGTCATTCCCGATTTTTGAAGCTTCAAATTCGAAGCTCCCGGTTTTGTTTATGGAACCGGCGATAACAGTACTTCCGACTTTTTTCTCGACCGGAATTGATTCGCCTGTCAGCAGTGATTCATCGACTGCAGAATGGCCTTCGGTAATGACACCATCTACAGGAATTCGTTCACCAGGCTTTATGAGCACGATACTGCCCACTTTGACATCTGCTGTTGGAACCACGACGGCTTCGCCGTTGATGAGTACGGTCGCTTCGTCCGGTGCCAGTTCAATCAGTTTTTCTATGGCCTGTGATGTTTTGCCTTTGGCGCGGGATTCCAGATATTTACCGACTGAAATCAGTGCGATAATCACGACAGTACTTTCAAAGTAGATGTCGTGCATATGGTGGGTGACTGCCATGGTATCTCCGTAAGACATGGACCAGAGCATCTGGTAAAACATGTAAACGGAATAAAAGAAGGCAGCGCTTGTTCCAACCGCAATCAGGGAATCCATATTGGGGATCCGGTGCCAGAGCGCTTTGAATCCGTCAATGTAAAAATGAGAACCGATATACAGCACCGGAAGACATAACAGCAGCTGTGTCAGTACATTGGCCAGAATATTTTTTTCACCGCTGAGGAACGAAGGGATCGGCAGTCCCGCCATGGGTCCCATCGACAGGTAAAACAGGGGAACTGCGAAAACGAGCGCTGCGATCATCTGGTGTTTCTTTTCCCGAAGATGTTCTTCTGCTCTGTTTTTGTCACGCCTCTGTTCCTGGCTCTGACTGTCATTGTTTTCCGGTATGGCTTTATAACCGATCCCGGAAATGCTTTCTTCTATCTGAGATGAGTTGAGCTGTGCAGGATCATAACTGACTACCAGCTTCTCTGTTGCAAAATTGACGACGGCAGAATCGACACCATTCAAACTGTTTACCTTGCGTTCAATAGCGGCTGCACAGGCAGTACAGCTCATTCCCTCTATTTCAAAGGCTGCTTTTGTAAAACTGTTTTTTTCTGTCATCATTCTCCTTTCTTTTGAATCTGCATTCATTATATACGTTTGAATGGGTAAAACAAACATCGGCCCCGTCTGCATACAGTCGGATAGGAAGAAAGGATTACTGTTTTTTGAGTCAGAACGGTCTGTTTTGTCGCGTATTGTGAGAAAATAGAGCATGTAAACAGGTATTGAATATAAGTCAT
>JBMNSG010000150.1:0-5109 GCA_050945075.1 Eubacteriaceae bacterium
GGTATCGAACCCAACGAACCTGTTGTTCATCAGGTGGTCGTTGCTCAGCTCGCTAACAAGCGTCAGGGAACCAAGGGTTCCAAAACACGTGCTGAAGTCCGCGGAGGCGGAAGAAAGCCGTGGAGACAGAAGGGTACAGGCCGTGCTCGTGCCGGCACCAACTCTTCACCGCTGTGGAAGGGCGGCGGAGTTGTATTTGCTCCGAAAGCCCGTGATTACAGCCAGAAAGTCAACAAAAAGGTCAGAAACCTTGCTATGCGTTCAGTGTTCTCGGACAAGGTCCTGAACAACGAACTCCGCATTGTTGACGTTCTCGATTTTGAAGCGCCGAAGACAAAGGAAATGATCGCGGTTCTCGATGCTATTGAAGCACCGAAGGCACTGATCGTTACACCGGTCAAGGACGAAACAGTTCTGCGTTCTTCCAATAACATTCCCAAGGTGCAGACGACAACCGTTGATGAGCTCAATGTTTATGACATGCTCAGATACGACTGTCTGGTTCTGACCAAGGACGCACTTGATAAGATCGAAGAGGTATATGCGAAATGAAAAACGCAAGAGATATTATCATTCGCCCGATCATAACAGAACGTTCAACAGCTGAAAGCCAGAACAACAAATACACTTTCGAAGTTCTGAAAGATGCCAACAAGATCGAAATTGCTCAGGCAGTAGAAGAAATCTTCGATGTAGATGTTCAGGGCGTAAACACGATGAATATGAAGGGCAAGCTCAAGCGCACCGGCCGTTATGAAGGCCGCCGCAAAAACTGGAAGAAAGCGGTTGTTACGCTTACTCCGGAAAGCAAGTCCATTGAATTCTTCGAAGGCGTATAAGCGAGCGAACAGGAGAAACAGATATGGCGATTAAAAAATATAATCCGACGTCCCCGGGACGTCGTAACATGAGTATCAATACTTATGACGAAGTAACAAAAACAGAACCGGAAAAGTCGCTGCTCGAACCGGCTAAGAAAAAAGCCGGCCGCAATAACACCGGTCGCATCACAGTCCGTCATCAGGGCGGCGGTGCAAAGCGTAAATACCGCGTCATCGACTTCAAGCGTGACAAAGACGGTATTCCGGCTAAGGTTATCGGCATCGAATACGATCCGAACCGTACAGCCAACATCGCTCTGCTGAGCTATGCAGATGGTGAAAAAAGATACATTATTGCACCACTCGGCCTGAAAGACGGCGATGTCGTTCTGTCAGGACCGGATGCGGATATCAAGACAGGCCACTGCCTGCAGCTTAAGCATATCCCGGTTGGTACTCTGATTCACAATATCGAAATGAAACCCGGCAAGGGCGGCCAGCTGGTTCGTACAGCCGGTGCTTCAGCGCAGCTCATGGCGAAGGAAAACAACTACGCAACACTGAGACTTCCTTCCGGCGAAATGCGCAGAATCCATCTCGAATGTAAAGCAACAGTCGGAACCATCGGCAATCTGGATCACCAGAATGTCCGTCTTGGTAAAGCCGGCAGAAAGCGTCACATGGGCATCCGTCCGACTGTCCGTGGTTCTGTCATGAACCCGAATGACCATCCGCATGGTGGTGGTGAAGGACGTGCTCCGATCGGTCGTTCAGGTCCTGTTACACCGTGGGGTAAACCGGCACTCGGTTACAAGACACGTAAGAAGACCAAGGCTTCCGATAAGTACATCGTAAGACGCAGAAACGCGAAGTAGGAGATATAGATGAGCAGATCTTTAAAAAAAGGCCCTTTCGTCAGCGAAAAGCTGCTTAAGAGAGTTGAAGATATGAATGAATCAGGTCAGAAGAAAGTTCTGAAGACCTGGTCAAGAAGCTCCACAATCTTCCCGCAGATGGTAGGACATACCATCGCAGTTCACGACGGCAGAAAGCACGTTCCGGTATACTGCACGGAAGATATGGTTGGACATAAACTCGGTGAATTCGCTCCGACAAGAACCTTCAGGGGTCATGCGGGCGATAGAAAAACCAAACTGGTATAGAGGAGAGGAACATGGAAGCAACAGCAACAGCAAAATACGTCCGCGTCTCCTCCAGAAAGGCCAAGCTGGTCGCAGATGCGATTCGCGGCAAGGCCATTGGTGAAGCACTTTCCATTCTGGCGCTTACACCCAATAAAGCAGCCAGAATTACGGACAAGGTTGTCCGCTCTGCTCTTGCAAACGCGGAAAACAATAACGGTATGAATCCGGAAAACCTGTATGTGGATCAGATTTTTGCGAATCAGGGTCCGACGATGAAGAGATGGAAGGCTGGTCCGCAGGGCCGTGCATTCCCGATCAAGAAGAGAACATCACACATCACAGTAGTACTTAAGGAACAGGAATAGGAGGTACCGTTTTTGGGTCAGAAAGTTAATGCGCACGGATTAAGAGTAGGCGTAATCAAAGACTGGAATGCCAAATGGTATGCCAATGACAGAGATTTTGCAGATTATCTGATCGAAGATCAGAAGGTCCGCACTTATATCAAGAAGAGCCAGTATCAGGCAGGTATCTCCAAGATCGTTATCGAACGTTTCGGAAACAAGATCCGCATCCACATCTTCGCGGCCAAGCCGGGAATGATCATCGGACGCGGTGGTGCAGGTATCGAAGCGCTCCGTCTTGAACTTGAAAAGATGACAGGCAAGACTGTTTTCATCAACATCATCGAAGTCAAGAACATCGATATGGATGCACAGCTTATTGCTGAAAACATCGCCAGCCAGCTGGAACGTCGTATTTCATACAGACGTGCCATGAAGCAGGCTATGCAGCGCACAATGCGTGCAGGTGCCAAGGGTATCAAAACTTCCGTAGCAGGTCGTCTCAACGGTGCTGAAATTGCCAGAAGCGAACATTACGCCCAGGGTAACGTACCGATGCAGACACTTCGTGCCGATATCGGATACGGATTTGCAGAAGCAGATACAACCTACGGCAAGCTTGGCGTCAAAGTCTGGGTCAACAAGGGAGAAATCCTGACAGGCCGCGAAGACGTTCTTGCAGTTCCGGATACAAAAGACGAACCGAAGCGTAAGCCGAGAAGAAAAGGACCGAAGAACGACGGTCAGAAAGACGCTCGATAAGCGCGCTGGAGGAGGAAAAACGATATGTTAATGCCGAAACGCGTAAAACGCAGAAGAGTACACAGAGGCCGCATGAAGGGTAAAGCTACCCGCGGCACAAAAATCACATACGGTGAATACGGGATTCAGGCACTCGAACCGGGCTGGATTACATCCGCTCAGATCGAAGCCGCCCGTGTCGCCATGACACGTTACATCAAACGTGGCGGACAGGTCTGGATCAAGATCTTCCCGGACAAACCGGTAACAGCCAAACCGGCTGAAACCCGTATGGGTTCCGGTAAAGGTGCTCCGGAATACTGGGTCGCCGTTGTAAAACCGGGCCGCGTCATGTTTGAAATGGCAGGCATCAGTCCGGAAACAGCGAAAGAAGCGCTGCGTCTGGCTCAGCATAAGCTGCCCATCAAGACTAAGATTGTAACGAAGGCTGAACAGCAGGCGGAAGCAGCAGAAGCCGCTGCAAAAGAAGCTCAGGCTACAGAAGCAGGTAAGTAATGAAGACAAATGAATTAAGAGAATTAAGTACACCTGAACTTGAAAGCAAGCTTGGCGAGCTTAAAGAAGAATTATTTAATCTTCGCTTCCAGCATGCTACAGGTCAGCTCGAAAATCCGATGCGCATCCGCGAAGTCAAAAAGACTTACGCCCGCGTGAAGACTATCATGGGTGAGCGCGAAGCTCAGGCAAATGCGTAAGAGAGGGCAATAGATGGAAAGAAATGAACGTAAGACCCGAGTCGGCCGTGTTGTCAGCGACAAAATGGATAAGACCATTGTCGTAGCGGTTGAAACATTTGTTAAACACCCGATCTACAACAAGCGATTCAAGAAAACAACAAAGTTTAAAGCACATGATGAATTAAATCAGTGCAATATCGGCGATACAGTAAAAATCATGGAAACGAGACCCCTGTCCAAGGACAAGAGATGGAGACTCGTTGAAATTGTTGAAAAAGCCCTTTAATCGGCGCACTATAAGGAGGCATTTCTGATGATTCAGCAGGAAAGCAGATTAAAAGTCGCCGATAACACCGGCGCGAAAGAACTACTGTGCATCCGTGTTCTCGGAGGTTCAGGACGCAGATATGCGAATATCGGAGACGAAATCGTGTGTTCTGTAAAAAGTGCTGCTCCGGGCGGTGAAGTCAAAAAAGGGGATGTCGTGAAGGCTGTTATTGTACGCAGCAAGAACGGTGTCCGCAGAGATGACGGTTCATACATCAAATTTGACCAGAACGCAGCCGTTCTCGTCAAAGATGACAAGACACCGCGTGGAACACGTATCTTTGGACCTGTTGCCAGAGAACTCAGAGACAAAAAGTACATGAAGATTGTCTCTCTGGCTCCGGAAGTACTGTAAGAAGGAGATCCAATGGCAAATAAGCTTCATGTAAAAAAAGGAGATACAGTCCAGGTTATTTCCGGCAAGGATAAAGGCGCGAAGGGCACTGTCCTCGAAGCCTTCCCGGCAGAAGGCCGTATCCGTGTCGAAGGAGTAAATATCCTGACTCAACATAAAAAACCGTCCCAGGCTATGCAGCAGGGCGGGATTATCAAGACTGAAGGCAAGATCGATGCATCGACTGTTCTTCTGTACTGTGATAATTGCGGCAAGGGCGTCCGTACAGGCGTGCAGATTAACGAAGACGGCAAGAAAGTCCGTGTCTGCAAGAAGTGCGGAAAGGTTCTTGACTAACCGGCAACGAGGAAGATATGAATAGATTAAAAGAAAAATATACTACCGAAGTCGTTCCGGCTATGGAAGAAAAATTCGGCTACAAGAACATTATGCAGGTTCCGAAGCTCGAAAAGGTTGTTGTTAACATGGGTCTTGGTGATTGCAAAGACAATGCCAAGGGTCTGGAAGCAGCAGTAGCGGATCTGGCACAGATCACCGGACAGGCTCCGCTGGTCACAAAGGCAAGAAAGTCTGTCGCGAACTTTAAAGTCCGTGAAGGACAGAATGTCGGCGCCAAGGTTACACTGAGAAGTGAAAAGATGTACGAATTCATCGACAAGCTCTTCAATGTTGCTCTTC
>JBMNSG010000151.1:0-5056 GCA_050945075.1 Eubacteriaceae bacterium
TCATATCCGAGTGCCCGAATCACGCGCACATCGTAGAAATTTCCGGGTTCAAGATTCTCCGGACTGTTTACGTATATTATACAGTCAATTTCAGGTGCATCGCAATAGAGACGGCCTGAATACGTTTCATCACCTTCATCCGTTTCGATAAGTACCGGCAGAACACGATTCTTTAACCGCGCGTTGCGCTGCGTACTGATTTTTTCCTGAAGTGCTGCGATTTCCTCATAACGACGTTCTTTTGTATCATCATCAACCTGATCCGGAAAAGAAGCAGCCGGTGTGTTTTCTTCGACTGAATAACGGAAGGCACCCAGCCTGTCAAATCCGATTCGTTCCAGATCTGCCAGCATAGCCTGATGAATTTCTTCGGTCTCACCGGGGAATCCGGTAATAATGGAGGTGCGGATCACAGCATCCGGAAGTGCCTCCCGAATCATGTTGATGCGCGCTTCGATTTCTTCCGGCGTAATTTTACGACCCATGCGTTTGAGAATTTCCGGACGGGTATGCTGAACCGGAATGTCGAAGTACGGCAGAATATTTTCATGTGTTCTGACCGTTTCCACCAGTTCGGGCGTAATCCCTTCCGGATACAGGTAAAGCAGTCTGATCCATGGAAAACCGGTTTCTTCTGCAATTCTTGTAAGCAGCTTGTTAAAATCCGGATACTCCGGATGGTCTTCACCGTACTGGGTCAGATCCTGTGCGACCAGAATCAGCTCTTTTACACCTTTTTCCCGAAGCAGCCTTGCTTCATCGAGAACAGCTTCCGGTGTACGGCTGCGATGGCGTCCGCGTATACCGGGAATGGCACAATAGGTACAGTTCCTGTTGCAGCCTTCTGAAATTTTCAGATAGGCTGTGGCCTCCCCTTCCGGGATATAACGCACTCTCGGCGCATCTGCCTGTTCTGCAGCGGAGACGGACGCATTGTTTTCTGCAGCGTCATCTTCGTCAAACAACGACAAAATCCTGTCCGTGTCTTTGACACCCATAAATCCGTCAATTTCCGGAATCTCCTGAGCCAGTTCTTCGCGGTAACGTTCGGCCATACAGCCGGTGACCACCAGTCTGGCGCCGTTTTCTTCCACATAAGGCAGGCATTCCAGAATTGTATTGACCGATTCGGCCTTGGCCTCATCGATAAAGCAGCAAGTATTGACGATAAAAAGATCCGCATCGTCCGGATCTTCTGTCAGTTCAAAGCCCAGGGATATCAGATCCCCGAGCATATATTCGCCGTCCACCGTGTTCTTGTCACAGCCCAGGGCTGCCAGAAACACCCGCTTCGGGCTGTTTTTTAATTCTTCCAGTCTGTTCACAGACTTCTCCTGTATTCTTCTGCAGAAACCAGCAGCTTGCGCGGCTTGCTTCCGTTGGGCCCGGAGATAATCCCCTGGGATTCCATCATATCGATAATTTTACCGGCACGGGCATAACCGATGCCGAGACGACGCTGTAGCATTGACGTGGAAATCTGGTCATTGACGAATGCCACCTGAACCGCATCATCGAAAAGCGCATCCTGTTTGACCTTCTTCGTTTCCGGTTCGGAAGCTTCCTGCTCGATGTGTTCGGTGATTGACTGGTCATAAACCGGCTCTTCATCACATTTTACAGCATTGATGACGCGGTTTATTTCCGCATCCGAAACATAGCAGCACTGCACACGCAACGGCTTTGACAGGCCGACCGGACTGTAGAGCATATCGCCTTTTCCGAGCAGCTTTTCAGCACCGCCCGAATCAAGGATGGTTCTCGAGTCGGTATTGGATGCAACGGAGAACGCAATACGGCTGGGGATATTGGATTTAATCAGACCTGTAATAACATCTACCGACGGTCGCTGAGTGGCAATAATCAGATGGATCCCGCAGGCACGTGCCAGCTGGGCAATCCGGCAGATTGCCGATTCGACTTCCTTCGGAGACGTCATCATCAGGTCGGCCAGTTCGTCGATGATAATGACAATCCGGGGAATTTTTTCTCCCCCGGTGCTTTCCATGAGCGTATTGTACGTATCAATATCCCGGACACCCGTTTCCTTGAACATCTCGTAACGGTTAGTCATTTCCTTGATGCCCCAGTTCAGAGCCGATGCCGCTTTTCTGGCATCGGTAACGACCGGGATCAGCAGATGCGGGATCGCATTGTACTGATTCAGCTCGACCATTTTCGGGTCGATCATGATCATCTTCAGGTTATCCGGACTTTCCTTGTACAGCATCGAGATAATCAGCGCATTAATACAGACTGATTTCCCGGAGCCTGTTGCACCCGCAATCAGCAGATGCGGCATTGTCGAAATATCTCCGACGATATTTTTACCCGAAAGCGTCTTGCCCAGTGCAAAGGGAATAGCGGCATCGGTACTCTTGAATTCCGGAGTATCGATGATATCCCGGATATGAACGATGCTCCCCTTTCGGTTCGGTACTTCGATACCGACGGCATCTTTTCCGGGAATCGGTGCTTCAATACGGATGTCGGATGTTGCCAGGTTCAATGCCAGATCGTTTTCGAGATTGGTGATCTTGCTTACCTTGACGCCCGGTGCCGGTTTGACTTCGTACCGGGTAATCGAAGGGCCCGATTCATAGCCCCTGATTTTCGCATCGACCCCGAAATTTTTGAAAGTTTCGCGGATTCTGGCAGCATGATCACGTATCTCATCCTGATTGGTGCCCGCTCCGGCCTTTCCCTGTGTAAGCAGTTCAATGGTCGGATACTGATAATCTGTCTTTTCAGCGGTTACCGCCTGCTGGACCTGTCCGGCGGGCTTTTTTTTTTGCCCGGACAGAGCCTGCTCCGTAAACGGATCATAACCTTTTCGTCCGGATGTACTGCCGTCTCCCGTTCCCGTTCCGGAACTGACGCCGGCATTCTGGTTAATCTGATCGATTCTGGAATCTGCTTCAGTTACCTGAGGCGGAATTTCAGTATCAAATTCATCTTTGTGGGAGGCATGTCTTCTTTTAACCGGTGTTTTTTCACCGAGAGCACGGTTTATTTCGTCCTGATCAATCAGCTGGGTTTCAACAGAGATCATGCCGTTTTTGCTGCGTTCCAGGACACCGCCTTCACGGGGCGCCGGTTTCTGGTTGAGAATCGAATCGTCCGGTTCGTAATCCTGCGATTCCGCTTCTTCAATATCCAGATCGTCATTTTGTTCCATGGCTTCCTGAAGCAGCTTTTCCCGTTCCCGGGCGCGCTGTTTCTGGCGGATATCGTCTGACACATCCTGAACCTTGTTCTTGATGGTAAGCATTCCAAAGTTGCTCTTGTCCATCTTTTCGAATGTATCAGTGAAATTTGCCTTGATTAACAGGATAATTTCCACAATGGTCAAAGCAGCCATGGCAATAACAGTGCCGACTGGTGAAATGACCAGATCCAGAAGATAAGCGAAAATAATGCCGATGATACCACCATACCCCCCGTACATCGCCAGGGTGAACAGATCCAGCATTTTATAGGTTTCCAGATTCGGAATATAGGCGCACAGTACCACCATCAGATTGATGATAATCAGAATCGAATAGGTAATCGTTTCTTTATAATACTGATATTTATCCAGCAGAACCAGTATGCCTGCTGCAATCAGCACGATACATAAAAACGGTACTGTATTCCCGAATACATACATCAGTATGTATTTCCCGATAATCTTGTCCAGGATGGTCGGAACTGCTGTCGTAAAGGCATAATAAAAGTAAATTCCAACCAGAATCATGACAATACCCTGGACCCAGCGGTTTTTATTATTCTGCCGCACCGCCTGGGCAGAGGCCGTTCGTTTCCGCGCGGCGGCTTTTTTCTTTTTTGCTGCCATTGCGTACCTTTCTAGAATCATTTAAAGACAGCTGATAACGGTTTTCATATTTACTTAAAAACACGAAAAGAGCACCAGCGTGCTCTTTAGTTTTTCCCGGAATGTCCGAAACCGCCTGCTCCGCGTTCTGTTGTCTGGAGCTCTTCTGCAGAAGAGACCCGGGTGAAAACAGGACGGGCAACGGGTACGAAAACCAGCTGGGCAATTCGATCGCCCGGCTTTACCGTGTAACAGCTTTTCTTTAAATTAATGAGAATGACAGAGATCTCTCCCCTGTAATCGGAATCAATGGTGCCGATCCCGTTAACCAGTGAAATCCCGTGCTTTAATGCCAGTCCGGAACGAGCCCGTACCTGAGCTTCAAAGCCCTGTTCAATTTCACATGAAATCCCCGTCGGAACAATCGTGACCGTTCCCGGCCACAATATAAGCGGCTTTTCGATTGCTGCACGAAGGTCAATACCGCTTGCGCCTTCGCTTTCAAAATCGGGATCCGGAAAACCGGATCCGTTATAAATTTTTACGCTGCATTCTTCCATACTTATATCTATATTATTATAATCAGCAGGCTTAAATTAAGCCTTATTCTGATTTTTTATTTCTGTCGCTGCGTGCCTGATGATGGCCGTGGTCATTATGACCATGGTCGCCGTGGCCGCGGTCTTCTTTCGGAAGGCAGGCCTTGCGGGAAAGGTTGATACGTCCCTGACTGTCAATATCAGTGACCTTAACGGTAATTTTATCGCCGATATTTACGACATCTTCGACCTTTTCAACACGTTCGTTGGCCAGTTTGGAGATATGGACCAGTCCGTCCTTACCGCCCGGCAGCTTGACAAAGGCACCGAAATTCATGATACGGACAACTTCACCATCGTGAACTTCTCCTACCTGTACTTCATAGGTAATATCATCAATCATAGCCTTGGCATTATCTGCTGCGGCAGAATCTTCGGAAGCGATATAAATCGTGCCGTCATCGTCGATATCGATTTTAACACCGGTTTCTTCAATGATCTTGTTGATGACCTTTCCGCCCGAGCCGATGACATCACGGATTTTATCCGGATTGATTTTAAAGCTCATAATACGCGGAGCATAAGGAGAAAGTTCTTTTCTCGGTTCTGCAATCGTGCCTGCCATATGATCGAGGATGAACATACGTCCGTCATGGGCCTGAGCCAGTGCCTGACGCAGAATTCCTTCGTCAATCCCGTTGAT
>JBMNSG010000152.1:0-5040 GCA_050945075.1 Eubacteriaceae bacterium
TGAAGCAGTGACAGAGGAATGGACCCGGTTCGGCCTGATTGAATTTACTGATACTCTCTGTACGCAGGAAGCCGGAACCAAAGCAGACTGTATTGCTGAACTCCTGAAGCAGGGTTATGATCCGGACAGGGTATTAATGGTAGGAGACGCGAAAGGCGATCTCGATGCAGCCAGATCCAACGGTGTGCTGTTCTATCCAATATTGGTCAGACATGAAACAGAGAGCTGGGAAAAATTCACCAGCACTGTACTGAGTGAATTCACCGGCGGAGTTTACGGAAAATCCGAACAGGAATATATCAATGCATTTTTAAAGAATCTGGGAAGTAAATCCTGAAAATATTGTCAGAACGATTAAGGAGAAATCATGAGAACAAAGCAGAGCATTAACCCCGGCTGGTCTTTTACATTGGAAGATGCAGGTATCCCGCAGCAGATCAAGCCGGAATGGCAGACGATTGATCTGCCCCATACCTGGAACAAGTATGATGGACAGGACGGACGTGCCTATCACAGAGGTATCGGCACTTACGCAAAGGAAGTGGATTTCGGTGAACTCAAACCCGGTTCACAGGTATACATTGAAGTTCCGGCTGCATCATTAAGCGCAGAAATTTTCGTGAATGGTGAAAAAGCGGCTGCACATGAAGGCGGGTTCAGTATTTTCCGCGCCAACATCACAGATTTAATTCACCCCGGGAAAAACCTGATTGCGATTCAGGTTGACAATGCGGAAAAATCCAATATTTATCCTCAGATGGCGGACTTTACTTTCTACGGCGGACTCTACCGGGGCGTTAACATTATTATTGTACCGGAAACGCATTTCAGTCTGGATTTCAAGGGCAGCGAAGGCTTCAGTGTCAGTTCAAAAATCGAAGGGAACACAGCTGTTTTTGATCTCAACTGCTGGATTACCAATCCTCAGAAAGGCGACAGCGTTCAGTTTACTGTTACCGATATGGAAGGAAAGACGGTAGCGGAAATCGTTAAATCTGCAGATGCTCATGTTCAGGGTGAACTGAAGCTTGAAGAACCGCATAAATGGCAGGGAATCGATGATCCTTATCTGTATACGGCAACAGCAACCCTGCGCAGACACAATGAAGTTCTCGATGAAGTATCGGTCCGCCACGGGATTCGTGAATATTTCGTGGATCCGCAGAAGGGCTTTTATCTCAATGGGATTCTGACTCCGCTGCGCGGTGTTTCCAGACATCAGGATCAGCTGGATAAAGGGTATGCACTGACATATGAAGATCATAAAAAAGATGCCGATATTATCCGGGATCTGGGCGCTAATACCATCCGTCTGGCTCATTATCAGCACAGCCAGGATTTTTACGATCTCTGTGATGAATACGGCTTTGTAGTCTGGGCGGAAATACCGTTTATTTCCAGCATGAACAAGGATCCCAGAGCCCATGACAATGCCAAAAGCCAGATGGAAGAACTGGTTTATCAGAACTACAATCATTCCAGTATCCTGTTCTGGGGAATTTCCAATGAAATCACCATCGGCGGAGAAACTGAACAGCTCAACAACAACCTGAATGAACTCAATGACATGGTCCACGACATGGATAAAACACGTCTGACCACCATGGCTCAGGTTTCAATGCTGCCAATGGACAGTGTGGAAAACGACATTACCGATATTCTCAGCTACAATCATTATTTTGGCTGGTATTCCGGCAAGATGGAAGACAATGAAGTCTGGTTTGACAAATTCCACGCCATGCATCCGGACCGTGCTGTCGGTATTTCCGAATATGGCTGTGAAGGGATTGTCGACTATCATAATGATCATCCGGAAAAGGGTGATTACAGCGAAGAATATCAGGCGCTTTACCATGAACATATGGCAAAGATTATTGATGAACGGCCATGGCTGTGGGCAACCCATATCTGGAACATGTTTGATTTCGGCTGTGGCGCAAGAGACGAAGGCGGCGTCAAAGGACGTAACAACAAGGGTCTGGCGACTATTGACCGCAAGATCAAAAAAGACAGCTACTATCTGTATAAAGCGTACTGGAGTAAAGAACCATTTGTTCACATTACCAGCAAGCGCTGGGCAAAACGTCCGATGGAAGCCACCGATATCAAGGTTTATTCCAACCAGCCTTATGTCGGCCTTTATGACGGCGACCGCAAGATTGGCGAACTCAGCGGTGAAAAGGTATTTGTCTTCAAGGATATTCCGCTTCATGAAGGCATGAATGTTTTTACGGCCAGAGCAGGTGAACAAAGCGATACCATCTATATTGAAAAAACAGAGGAAGCCGCTCCTGAATACGAGCTTTTCATTGAACCGGGCTCACAGGGTGTAACCAACTGGTTTGATGAAAAAGAAGCGGAAGGCCCGCTTACTTTCGACGATGCTTACTATTCAATTAACGATCCGATTGGCATATTAAAAGATGATCCCAACGTGTTGCCGGTTCTGCTTGATGCGATCTCCAGTCTGACAGGCATGACTGTTAAAATCGGCATGCTGGGAATGCTGAAAGATTCCAAGCTTGACGATCTGGCACGGATGGGCGGAACGGAATTTGACGACAGAAAGAAAGGGATTCTCAATGAAGCCCTGCAAAAAATAAAGAAGCCAGAATAAAGGAAAAGCGGCGACCCGAAACACAGCGGTGATCCGCTGTGTTACCGCTTGAATTGATTCGCAGCAGCTGTTACCTCCCTGTACAGCTGTGGAATCAAAAATAGAACCCCGGTTTGCTGAAACCTGAATTGTTTCGGCGAATCGGGGTTTTCCTTTGTTGATATTATCACAGCCGGTTGAGCTGAAGAAGATTGTTCAAATTACCGCGGTCCAGTGCTGAAACAGCGGGAAACAGGAAATCGGGCGGACTTGCCGCAGCCGGCAGTCTGTTATCTGCCGGGATCATGCCGGCACTAGCGGGACATTTCCGGAATGTAGCCCCCGTGCTGATGATGCAGTTCAATTACCCGTTCGACTTCTTCAAGTTCACTGGACGGAAGGTCACCGGGAATTGTATTCTTAATAGCCGAGAAAGCATTACCGATTTCAAGTGCCCTTCGGGGATTGTGGCTGGACAGCCAGCCATAAAGTGCACCGGCAACATAGGCATCACCGCTGCCAATGCGGTCTACCACTTCAATATTCTTATATGGATCTTCTTCATAATAAGAGTCATTTGCCGCAGAGTAAATACTCGAAGTAAAATCATGATGCATCGGACTTTTAACAGTCCGTTTTGTAGAGGCGATCACTTTGATTCCGTACTGCTCAGCAAAATTTTTCTGTATTTCCTTAAGCGTGCCTTCCATTCCAAAGGTAAGCCTGGCTGTATCTTCACTGCAGAAAAAGAAATCAATCATCGGCAGCAGCGGTTCGATTACTGTTCTTGCTTCTTCTCCGCTCCAGAGATTGCCTCTGAAATTGACATCAAAGGATATGGCGGCTCCGGCTTGTTTAAAGCGTTTCATGATTTCGATCGTGCTTTCCCGGATTTCATCTCCCAAAGCCAGATTGATGCCGCTAAAATGGAAAAGTCTGGTTTTCGTATAAAGATCTTCCGGCAGATCGTCTGGATTGATTTTCTGGAAAGAGGTATCGTTACGGTCGTAGAAAACCCCGGGCTGCCGGGGATATGCGCCGTTTTCATAGTAATAAAGGCCCAGGCGTGCTTCCGGAGAACTGTCAAACAGCAGGTAATCATCGCTGACGCCGTTAAAACGCATTTCATTACGGATGTAATGGCCTATGGGATTATCCGGTACCTGTGAAATAATACCGGTACGCAGTCCCAGTAACGCAATGCCGCTGGCAACATTCAGTTCGGCACCGCCTGCATGTTTTTCGAAGATTTCACCCCGGGACAGCCTGTCATTTCCCGGAGCCGAAAGTCTGAGGAGTATTTCCCCCATCGTAATTACATCAAATTCCGGTTTCATCATTGCTCCTTACTGATCACATTAGTCTAAGTCAATGTTATTATATTCTGCACATAACGGTTTCGATATGACTAACGCCAATCTGTCTATTGCAATTCCTCGGGTAATGCTCTTAAAGGCCAGGCGGTTAAGATGATCTCACAAATGAACGTAGAATCTGTCTTTATCTTCAAAGCAGAACAAACCTTCGAATTTTTTTGTATAAAAAAAGGAGTCCCGGGATAACCGTTACTCCTCGTTTAGAAAGCCGTCGTTTAGAAAGCCGATTGAAAGTCGATTGATAGAATTGATCCGGATCGTTATCCAGATTAATTCCATCAGTCCTTAACAGATCATGGTTTTAGCATACATTTTTGTACAGACTGAATAGACAGGCTTGAATATCAACAGTGTTACGACAAAGTTGGCAGCGCAATGAATCAGATCGAAAGGGATACCTGCAATCCAGTAAGAAACGGCAGCAGCCCAGCCGCCTGCGATCCAGTAAGGAATGGCACATAAAGCACCGAAACAGAGTCCGAACAAGGCTGCAATGACCGACCAGACCACAACGGATTCGTTCTTTTTCAAAAGCAGTACAATAATCGCCAGTACCGACCAGACATATAAATAGTTGATCCACCAGATTCCGAATCCCCAGATCAGCCCGGTAAGCAGAGCATACAGGTAGATAATGTAAAAAATCTGTTTTCTGAAAACCAGCGTATAAATGAGAATCAGCGGTGTTACCAGTTCAATATTCGGCAGAAAAGAGAAAGCCACATGTACCACCAGAAGAATTGCACTGCACAGACTCAGCAGAACAATTTCCCGGATTTTCATTAATATCCCTCAGTCAGGATAAAGCTGTAGGTATCTCCGTTATTGATCGTAAGATCATCAACTCCTGTTGTAGCATCTGTTCCGTTTTGCTGAAGTTTCCACCACTGCTGTTTGGACTCATCCGCTTTAATGCCATTCACTTCAGTTACATAGAAGCCAGTAGAACTGTTTTCGCCGTTGACCAGTCCCTGATCCCGCAGTAAACCGCCAAGATAGTTCTCATCGGTATCATACGTAAAAGTTTTGGTTTCCTCGCCGGGGACCTCTACCTGAACAGTAATCTGC
>JBMNSG010000153.1:0-5022 GCA_050945075.1 Eubacteriaceae bacterium
TCTTGTGACAATGGCAGAAGGGAAACACTCAGTAACATTCCGAACCTGAAAGTGAAGTCTTCTAGCGTCGAAAGTACTGCTTTGGTAACGAAGTGGAAGGATAGAACGTTGCAGGGCTTTTTTTATTACTCCTAAGTAATCGAATACAATAATCAGGAGTTTGGTAAAGGATGGACCGGCAGGCAGGCGCTTTTCGCGCCTCCCTGAATCCTGGTTTTCAGTCAGCCGTCGCCGGAAACAGGTTTCCACTCCGCCTTCCTGAAAAACCAGTCTTCGCCTGCCGGTCTGGGATGGTTGAACAGCGTGTATGTGATGGTTTGATTCATAACGGAGTTAAGGTGGTGTGCGGCATTGCTGTGCTTTTTATGGAAAGGTAGAAATTTCACTGTTAGTGAAATTTCAGTGCCTGGGCGTAAGTGTGGTGATGAACAACAGGTCCTTCGCTCCGCTGGCGCTGCGCTCAGTCGCGTTCCGCGGACGGAGCCTCACGAGCTGGCTCTCTGGAAGCAAGCTTTTAGTGGTTCGGGGTAAGTGTTGGACAACAGGACTCGTACAGCTTCGCTGTACTCGTCGCGTTCCGCGTAAAGAGTTTCACAAAGAATCACGATGAAAGTAAACTTTCATGTTCTTCTTTGCTTACTCTTTCCTGTTGTCATTCGCGGATAGTCGGCGAGGTTTTGATCTGACAGTTGGAGCAATACTGACTAAGAAAGAAGAGAAATGAATAAGGCTTTGAAGCTGGTTCGAATGATCGTCTAAGAATGTATAGAAGTAATGATGCAATGTTTATAGAATTTCTGAAGACAGATTCTGCTTTAATGATAGTGAAGCTGCCTGTGACCTTTCAGTGCCTGGCCTTGAGTATAGTGATGAACAACAGGTCCTTCGCTCCGCTTACGCTGCGCTCAGTCGCGTTCCGCGGTCGGAGCCTCACGATATGGCTCTCTGGAAGCAAGCTTTTAGTGGTTCGGGGTAAGTGTTGGACAACAGGACTCGTACAGCTTCGCTGTACTCGTCGCGTTCCGCGATAGAATCCTCAGTCAGAAATCCTCTGAAAGCAAGCTTTCCCGGATTTCCATCTTTCGGCTTCTACCTGTTGTCATTCGCGGATAGTCTGGAGGTTTTGATCTGAGTTTTGTGGTGATACTAATGTTGATAGATGAGAAGTGAATAGTACTTTGGAACTGGTTTGAATGATTATCTAAAAATATCCAGCGGTAATGATGTAAACATTAAAAACATTAAAGCCGGATTTCTCTCGTTCGCCTCCTGCCTGTTACCATCCACACACAGTCTGTTTCCTAATATTTTCATGGCGGTTTTTAGTGTTTCCGTGTTACAATGCTCTGATGACTACGAATGTTTTAAAAAACAATACAAAAGATAATACGCTTGAATTTCGTCCTTTCCAGGAGCAGGACAGGGAAGGGTTAGAAGAGATCGTTAATCAGACCTGGAATTATGACCGTTTCGGTTATGCGCCGGAGGTCAGTCGTGAGTTCTCACATACGGATCTGATGTCCTGTATGTCTATTGCGACTTTTTCGGAGGTTGCACTTCTGAATGGCAGGCCGGTTGGATTCATTTTTGGCCGGAATGACGGGGAGTGGGATGATAATGCCCGCAGGGCTTCCAAACGGCTGGTGCGTGGGATTCGCAGGAAAAGTTTCTGGACGGGTACGGGCAGGCTGCTTAATGGGTATCGCAGTCTTTATGAACGTTCAAATGAAAAGCTACTTAATGGAACGGGGAAGGATTATCAGGGGGAACTGGTGTTCTTTGCTGTATCGCCTGAGGCTCGCGGAATGGGTGTTGGCGGCAGGCTGTTCGGGGATTTTCTTTCTTATATGAAGCAATGCAAGATCGATACTTTCTATGTATTTACGGATACTACCTGCGATTACAGTTTTTATGATCGGAACGGATTCAAAAGAATGGGAGAAGTCCGTGAAAAAGCGGAATTCCGCCGTGGAGAGGAAATCTGCTTTTTTGTCTATGAATATGCGCTATAAAGGGGTTTGTTCCAGAAATTCAACTGGCTGTAGCATATAATACTTAACATTTTACGGTAAATCTGTTTTTATCTTTAATTAAATATAAATACTTGTCTATTTTCCGCAAATTATTACTTTTAACAACTAAATACTCTATTTCATTATTGAATCGATCATTGTAAAATAAATACAACAGATATCTCGTACCAATTCGGAAAACCTCCCCCCCGGTTGACTGAATGGCAAAGTTAGCTGTTTACATTATCCAGGGGAACTGGGGCCGGTAGCGTGGTCCCGGTTCTTTTTCATTTGCATTAATATTTTTATCCGGATGCCAGACTTTTCCATTCATTCAGAGTTCATTCACTCGTTTTCGAATTCAATGTCATTATTGATATAATAAACACAAAGACAAAATTATTAGAATAAATATAAGAATAACAGGGAGAAACGAAATGAAATTAGGTATAGCCGGATCGGGTAAAATCGTTCACGAGTTTCTGTCTCATGCAGACGGTATTCAGGATCTTTCGATCGATGCAGTCTGGGGCAGAGAAAAAAGCATCGGCAAGCTCTGTCTGCTGGCCGATGAATACAAAATCGGGGAAGTTTATACAGATTACGACAGGATGCTTTCTTCCGATATCGATACAGTTTATGTTGCGCTTCCGAATCATCTGCATTATGCGTATGCAAAAAGAGCGCTGGAGGCGGGAAAAAATGTCATTCTCGAGAAACCTTTTACGCTGACGCGTGAATCGGGGGAGGCGCTTTTTGATGCGGCCGAAAAGGCAAAGGTCTATCTGTATGAAGCGATCACCAATCAGTATGCGCCGGATTATGAGAAGATTCACAGGCTGCTGCCAAAGCTGGGAAATATCCGCATGGTTCAGGGGAATTATTCGCAGTATTCCAGCCGATATGACAATTTCAGAAACGGGAAAATGCTTCCTGCCTTTGATCCGGCTGCAGGTGGTGGCGCACTCGGTGACATCAACATTTATAACATCCACATGACGGTGGGCTTGTTCGGAGAGCCTGAAGAAACGATGTATTACCCGAATATCCAGAAGGGCTCCGATACTTCGGGTGTTCTGGTGCTGCGTTACCCGGAATTTACAGCGGTGCTGACCGGGGCCAAGGATTCGGAGTCTGAACCTTTCTATATTATCCAGGGAGAAGATGGGGATATCCATCAGCGTACGACGCCTGGAACCTGCGGTGCTTTTGATATTACTCTGCGGGATGGATGGAATCAGCGGTATGATCTTGCGGGTGATACATTCAGAATGCTGCACGAATGGCGGGTTTTTGCTTCCGAAGGAACCAGAAATTTTCCGCTTTATCACCGGATGAAGGATCATACGCTGACAGTGTTGTCTGTGGTTGATGCAGCCAGAGCCAGCTGCGGGATTTTACCAGCAGATGAGCCCGATCCGTTTGAAGTGTGAATGATCGGCAAAATCGATACTGATTCCGGCCTGGGAGGCGGATTTCACGACATTGCAGCTGGTGGCGTCGAGAGAAATTCTCGCTTTGCCGGGATTGCGGCAGGGACCGTCTGTTGGGCATTCGTCGCAGAGACGGCATCGGCCGGCCAGAAATGAGAGTGCCATCGGACAGTTTTCTGCCATCAGGATTGTTTCCAGATCCAGCAGGGCGTGATGGATTTCCCGTCCGGATTCACGAAATATCGAAGCTTTGTTATCATCGGTAATTTCATAGGTTTTCCAGACAAACAGGGCATGGTTCGATTCGTGAATGGCTTTGGGAAGATCCAGTTTATTCGGCAGATGGCCGGGGCAGGTCAGGCACAGATTATAGTCGGGACAGTAAAAACAGTTGACTTTAACACGTTCTTCGAAAATCAGCTGGTCCGGGTCAATCGGGCTGAGCTGAAGATGGGGATAATTCTGTTCAAGACGTTTCTTTAAATCGTATTCAGTTAAAGACATGACAACTCCTGCAAATATGTGTTAACTTAATTATAATACAGGGAATAATTTATATAAGATCCTTTGCGCTTCCCGTTTCGTTTAATGAGATGATACCCGGAAATTAAAAATCAGCTGATGGTACGAGGTCCGATAATATTGTCAGGAAAATCAGCTGATGGTACGAGGTCCGGAAATATTGTCAGGAAAATCAGACGGAGGGATTTATCATGCGCCGGCGGCTGAGGCCGATTGAGGGTCTGTTGTTTTGATTGCTTTTATTCATTATTGTTGATTTTTTGATTATTAAGGAGGGGTTACATATGAGAATAGATCACATTTCAATGTTTGCAACAAGACCGGAAGAAGTTAAAGCTTTTTACGTCAAGTATTTTGGGGCAACGCCCAGTAAAGAGTTTATTGATACAGAGTCGGGACTCCCTTCTTATTATCTGACTTTTGATGATGGCTCCAGAGTGGAAATTCTGAACCGTCCTGAAATCACCAGAATGGCGAAAAACCATATTGATCTTGGCTACATCCGTGTTTCCTATATGCTTGACAGCAGGGAAGAAGTAGACAAGCTGGCCAACAGGCTCCAGAGCGATGGCTACGCGATTATCCAGCAGCCGAAGGAAACGCCGGACGGATTTTATGACTGCGTGGTTCTGGATCCGGATGACAATCAGATCGTGATTATGTATGGTGATCCGGAAAATAAGTTCCCGATGTAAATACGAAGCAGATAATGCAGATCCGGTATTAACAGGAGATAAGCATATTTTATGTATGGGATACATGCTGTTCGTGAATGCTGCAGGCATAGTGTAATACCGGTCATATATTCAGGCTTTGAAATGGCGGCTGTTTTTGAAAACAGCGGTTGTTTCGAAGCCTTTTTTATTTGCTTATTGGACTGGCTGTTATTAGCTTATTGAATTGGATGTAATTGTTTTGTTTCTACTTTTTTATTGGTTTTTATTGGCTTGTTGGATTACCTGTTTTATTTACCTGTTTTGTTCTTTGTTCTGGAATCCGCATTTTAGAATCCGCATGCTGATTTGTATAAATTGTATACAGTATTGATTAAAGAT
>JBMNSG010000154.1:0-4974 GCA_050945075.1 Eubacteriaceae bacterium
AATCTCGGTGAGGAAGGACGTGACGGATTTACCGGCGCACTCGCTAACCGTCAGATTGAGAACTATCGTTTTGACAAGTCGTTTATGGGGGTTGTCGGCCTGGATCTGGACAGAAACCGGATCGAGACCTATTCAGCAGAGGATGCCACGACCAAGGAAACAGTAATCCGCAACAGCAACAGCAGTTATCTGATGCTGGAAAAGCGCAAGCTCAACGAAAACGGCAATTGCCGCTATGCCTGTCCGGAAGATCTGACAGGCGCAGTTCTGGATTGTCCGGTCAGTAAAGAAGAAAAAGAAGCAATGGAAGCACGCGGATTGACAGTGATTGACTGAATCTCTCCGGAACATGAAGAGTCATTCTGAAGGGGTAGAATCAATGAACGATAGAATTCAGTTATTAAAAGATAAAGTGCTGTCAGAGCCACGGTATGCTTCTATAGAACAGGCGAAAATCATTACTGACGCGTATCGCCGGCACGAAGAGGATCCGAGAATCATCCAGCGGGCATTTGCACTGAAGGCCTCTCTGGAAAATCTGGAAATACGAATCGAACCGGAGGAACTGATTGTCGGCAACCGAACGGCAGGGGTCCGGAACGGCGTTGTATTTCCGGAAAGCGGTTCATCCTGGGTAGACCGTGAATTTGAAACACTTCCGACCCGGCCTCAGGACCGCTTCCAGGTTCGCAGGCAGGATATAAGAGAATTCAGAGACGATATTAAACCGTACTGGGAAGGCAAATCCCTGGAGGATATTCTCCGGAAGAATTACGGATCGGAAATTGATGAAATCAGCAGGGTTGTCAAAATCAACCAGAAGGATCATGCCCAGGGACATATCTGTCCGGATTGCCGCAGATGGCTCGAAAAAGGCCCCGCCGGTTTGAAGGCAGAAGCACAGCAGCACCTGGAAGAGGCACAACATCAGCATGAAAAAATGCAGCAATTTCAGATAGAAGGACAGCATCGGCAGAAAGAAACGGATTCCCAAAAATCAGATTTTTACCGCAGTATCGTGCTTGTGATGGATGGCGTCATCTGCTTCATGAAACGATATGCAGGACTGCTGAGGCAGACTGCGGAAACGGAGACGACTGAAAAGTACAAGACTTCAATGTTGGAGAACGCGCGCATTTGTGAAAATCTCGCTGAAAATCCGGCTTCTGATTTTCATGAAGCGCTGCAGAGCCTGTGGTTTCTGTTTACCGTGCTCCATATGGAATCCAATGCATCTTCTTTTTCGCCGGGTCGTCTGGACATGATTCTCGATCCTTATTATAGAGAAGACATGAAAAGCGGCAGGCTCGACCGGGAACAGGCTCTGGAACTGATCGAATGTCTCTGGCTTAAATTCAACGAAATTGTCTATATGCGCAACGCCAACAGCGCAAAATATTTCGCCGGTTTTCCGATCGGCTTTAACATTGCGCTGAGCGGCCAGGACCGGAACGGACGGGATGTCATGAATGAACTGACCTTTCTGTTTTTGAAAGCACAGGAGGAAATCGGCCTGCCTCGGCCTAATCTTTCAGTCCGTCTTCACGAGCATACGGATGATGAATTGTTAAGGGCAGCGATCCGTGTCGTGGCAAAAGGAAGCGGAATGCCCCAGTTTTTCAATGACAAGGCTGTCATTCCCGCACTTGAGAATCTCGGAATCTCTGAAGATGATGCCCGCGATTATGCCATTGTCGGCTGCGTCGAGCTGACTACCCAGGGCAATAATCTGGGATGGAGTGATGCGGCGATGTTCAATCTGAACAAAGCGCTGGAGCTGACCCTTACCGGCGGCGTCGATCTGATTACCGGCCAGAAGGCAGGTCCGGATTACGGCAGTCTGTCAGTTTACAAGAGCTATGATGAGCTCGAAAATGCTTTTTCCAGGCAGCTCGATTACTATATTGAAAAAATGGTCCGCGCCTGCGAGGAAGTGGAAAAAGCGCATATGGCGCTGCTGCCGACGCCATTCCTGTCCAGTGTCATCAATAACTGCATGGAAAACGGGGTTGATGTCACAGCGGGCGGCGCTGTTTATAATCTCTCTGGTATTCAGATGATCCAGGTGGCCAATCTTGCGGACAGTCTGGCTGCACTGAAAAAACTGGTTTACGACGAACACCGCATTGAGCCGGAGGAATTACTGCAGGCCCTCAGACACAATTTCGAAGGATATGAAGTGATGCGGACGATGCTCATGAACAAGGTTCCGAAGTACGGCAACGATGTAGAGTGGGTTGATGCGCTGGGTGCAAAATGGTCCCGGATCTTCAGGGAAAAACTCGATTGTTATACCAATTACCGGGGAGGCCGGTATCATACCGGGATGTACACTGTTTCTGCCCATGTCCCGATGGGAGAAAATGTCGGCGCTTCCCCGGACGGGCGCCTTTCCGGGACTCCGCTGGCAGATGGCGGACTCTCGCCGGCTTATGGAAGAGACTTTGCCGGTCCCACCGCGGTATTGAAATCAGTGGGTCGGATAGATAAAATGCTGACCAGTAACGGCGGTCTGCTTAATATGAAGTTTCTTCCTGAATTTTTCAGTACAGAAACCGGTATCGATCAGTTTGCAGGTTTCCTCAGAGCCTTTGTCGATCTGGAGATCCCGCACATTCAGTTTAATGTCGTCAGGCGGGAAGACCTTCTGGCAGCGCAGAAGGATCCGCAACGATATCGAAGTCTGACCGTCCGCGTTGCCGGTTATACGGCTTACTTTACCGAGCTGGCAGGAGAATTGCAGAATGAAATCATTGCAAGAACTTCATACGGCTCTGTCTGATCCGGAAATCAACGGCAGAATTTTTGATATCCGCCGGTTCTCCACTCATGACGGAGAGGGAATCCGGACAACCGTTTTCTTTAAAGGTTGTCCGCTCCGCTGCGTCTGGTGCCAGAACCCGGAAGGACTGTCAGTGAAACCGCGGCCGGTCTGGTTTGAAAATCAGTGTATTCACTGCGGAATCTGTGTATCTGCTTCCATGAAAGGTGGATGCCGGCTGGAGGAAAATACAATCCGGTTGAATCCGGAAGCTCCGGAAGACTGGGATCGTCTCATTGATCTCTGCCCCTCCACAGCGCTGCGAATGGATTCAAGGGATATCTACTTACACGGTCTGATAGAGGAACTGGAAAAGGACTCTGTTTTTTACCGATACGGGGGAGGCGTGACGCTTTCCGGGGGAGAACCGCTGATGCAGCCGGACTTTGCCCTGGCACTGCTCAGAGAATTGAAACGCCGGGATATTCACACCGTGGTTGAATCTGCACTTAATGTTCCTTCCGGCATTGTCATGGAGGCTGTCCGCTGGACTGACACTTTTTATGCAGATCTTAAACTGTTTGATCCGGAAGATCATAAGCGTTATACCGGCAAAGACAATAAATTGATTTTACAAAACATCGAAGCCCTGCTCCGGTCTGAATTCAGGGACCGGGTGATTATCCGCACGCCGCTGATCCCGGGAATCACAGCCCTGCATGAGAATATTGCAGCGATCTCCGGATTTATTTCCGGCATTGATCCGGATATCAGATATGAGCTGCTCAACTACAACCCGCTTGCCAAAGCCAAATATTATCTTACAGACCGGGAATTCTGTTTTAAGATTAACCCGGCTCAGTTTTCAGATGATGAAATGAAGGCTTTTCAACATACAGCAATAACACAAGGTATTAAGAATTTAATTTCTGAATTTCAGGAGGAAAAGAATGAAACTGTTAATCGATGATGCCAATCTGGACAAGATCAGAGAAATCTCTGAATATTTCCCTATAGACGGCGTAACCACCAATCCCAGCATCCTGGCCGCATCCGGGAAACAACCGTATGATGTTCTGGAACAGATCAGACGTTTAATCGGGCCTGATAAGGAACTCCACGTTCAGGTTATTTCTGCTAAAGCAGAAGGAATGATTGAAGAAGCACGCATCATCCGTGAAAAGCTGGGGGATAACACCTACATTAAAATCCCGACAGTCAGAGAAGGCCTGAAGGCAATGAAAAAGCTGAAGAAAGATGGTGTCAACATTACAGCGACTGCCATTTATACACCGATTCAGGCTTATCTTGCAGCTCAGGCAGGTGCCGATTATGCGGCCCCGTATGTTAACCGTATTGACAATATGGGAGCTGATGGAACAGGATCTGCTGAAAAAATCCACGATATTTTCAAAAAGAACGGTTATAAGACGGAAGTACTGGCAGCCAGCTTCAAGAACACGCAGCAGGTACTTGAACTTTGTGAATACGGTGTTGGTGCAGCAACCATTGCTCCGGATGTGATCGAAGGACTGATTAAGAATGTTGTTGTATCTGACGCCGTTCAGACTTTTGTCAATGATTTTGAAGGTTTATGCGGAAAAGACGCCACCATGGCCGTATACAAAGACTGATCTATAATATAAAAACTGATCTGTAATATAACAAAAATACAGGCACGAGAGAAACGGATTATTCCGTTTCTTTTTTTGTGAAATATGGTTGACAATGGAACACCGACTCTATATAATAATATCACTATCTCGAAAGAGGTATTAAGTCAATCATCATGAAGGTCGCAGGATCTTCCTCTGAATCTGAAGTTTAACTGCCTTGTATATTGAAAATAGTACAATAAACGGGCAAAGATCTTCGGATTTTTTAAAATAAGATATTGACAAATAATTAACAAAGTATTATAATAACATTATCGCTTCGATTCAGCTGGTTTTGCAGTAAGCAAAATCATATCGAATTATTTGAAAAAGAATATTAAATAAGTTCTTGACAATAATGAAGCGAGGTTATATAATAAACAGGCTGTCAACGAGACAGCGCCTCAAAAACGAAAGTTTTTGAGCAGGTCATAGAAAAGATAACAGCGTTGCTAAGTCTTCTTTTAAAAGAAGAGATTAGCACACATAAAACCAAGATTCCAGAAACGACGTGTGCGAACACGATAAACATCAAAAACAGCGAATGAACCAGAGTCG
>JBMNSG010000155.1:0-4894 GCA_050945075.1 Eubacteriaceae bacterium
TCTTTTTCTGTTGCGGCTTTTTCTTCTTCCATTGCCTGGTTGTAGACTTCAAGCTGTGAACGCAGGGTTTCAATCTGGCTGGCTTTATCCTTGATCTGTGAGCAGATCTGATCTACCGGGTCATCTTTTTCAGGGTTGATTGCGTCTTTGTAGTTTTCATAAACTTTTTCACCGAGTTCGTAATAAAGTTTGTTAATGTCTGCCTTGGCGCTTTCGATCGTGGTCTTGATCTTGATGATGTCAACAGTCTTGTTGGCTGCTGTTCCGGCCTGGTCTGCAAAATTCTTGATGTTGTCTGCCACATCTGCAATCAGTTTTGCCGTTTTCTGTGTAAGGTCTTCAAAAAAATCCATTTTAATGCCTCCTTAGTGTTAATCATACCCTATCACGGGTATCTTATTTATACCGGTAAAAAAGGTTTATAAAAAATCATTTTTTTACTCCTCTCTTTTATCCTCCGGCTCTGCCGGAGGTTTTCTTTTTGTCTTTCTGCTTTTATACCGGTTTTCACAGCTCAAATTGTTTATTCCCGTTTTACAGTCAATTATTAAACAGACGCTCTGTTTTAATCAGAAAAACGACGGTTGAAAATCATCTTCTTCGTGTATGGTATAATTAAGAACAGACTATACAAATATCGGAGTACCAGACATACATGGAAGCAAACGAAAAGAAAAATTTTATCATCAATGCCATCGATGCAGACATTGAAAGCGGGAAATACAAGCCTGAAGAAATCATCACGCGTTTTCCGCCGGAACCGAACGGATATCTGCATATCGGCCATATCAAAGCGGCTCTGTTGAACTACGGGATTGCCCAGCGTTATGGCGGAAAATTCAATCTCCGCTTTGACGATACCAATCCGGCCAAAGAAGAAACAGAGTATATCGATTCCATTCAGGAAGACCTGAAATGGCTGGGACTTGACTGGGGGGACCATTATAAATCAGGATCCTCTTATTTCCCGAAAATGATTGAATTCGCGAAGGAACTGATTGGGAAGGGCCTGGCGTATGTAGACGATCAGAGCTTTGAGGAAATCAGAGCCGGACGCGGTACACTGACCGAATCGGGAACCGAAAGTCCGTTCCGGAACAGAAGTGTTGAAGAAAACATGGATCTGTTCGACCGCATGATCAGCGGAGAATTCGATGAAGGCAGCCGCGTTCTGCGGGCAAAAGTCGACATGAACAGCCCCAACATGAATATGCGGGATCCTGTCATTTACAGAATTCTCAAAGCAGAACATCACAGTACCGACGAAACCTGGAATGTGTACCCGATGTACGATTTCGCTCATCCGATTGAAGATGCGATCGAAGGTGTTACACATTCTTTATGCACCCTCGAATTTGAAGATCACCGTCCGATTTATGACTGGGTTCTGGCGAATCTCGATGAATTTAAAGAAAAACCGCCGGTCCAGATTGAATTCGCCAAGCTGGGTCTGACCGATACCATCATGGGCAAACGCTATCTGAAAAAGCTGGTCGATGAAGGAATTGTCGACGGCTGGGATGATCCGAGGCTTTCGACTGTGTCCGGCTTGAGAAGACGCGGTTATACACCGGAAGCACTTCGCGCTTTCTGTGATGAGATCGGTGTGGCCAAGGCCAACTCCACAGTCGACCGTCAGATGCTTGAACATTTTATCCGCAACGACCTCAAGCTCAAAACGTCCAGACTCAATGTAGTCATGGATCCGCTCAAGGTGACCATTACCAACTGGCCTGAAGACCAGATCGAATGGCTGGAAACAGAAACCAACTTCGATGTTCCGGAAATGGGCATGCATAAGGAACCGTTCGGCCGCCATCTGTACGTGGAACGGGACGATTTCATGGAAGTACCGGCGAAAAAGTATTTCCGGCTGTATCCGGGCAATGAAGTCCGTCTCAGAGGCGCTTATTTTATCAAATGCAACGAAGTCATCAAAGACGAAAACGGAAAGGTGACAGAGCTGCTCTGTACCTACGATCCCGAAACAAAAGCCGGAACCGGATTTACCGGCCGTAAAGTAAAAGGAACCATTCACTGGGTGGAAGCCGGACATGCGGTTCAGGTACCGGTAAATCTGTATAATCCGCTTATTTCGGATGATGAATTTTCACCTGATGATTTTACGGAAAAAATTCATGACGACTCGCTGATCCGGACAACAGGATTTGCAGAACCGAGAATTCTGGAAACAGAACCGGGCGAAAAGGTTCAGTTTGTCCGTATCGGATACTTTAATGCGGATCCGAAATACTCCAAACCGGGTGCGCCGGTCTTTAACCGGATTGTTGAGCTCAAATCAAGCTGGCGCCCGCCGAAAAATTAACAGATTTTTGTTGTGTACAATAAAGATATAGAAGGATATTAAAAAAAGGATATTTAAGGAAAATGATCTGGTCACTAACCGAAACCTTACCGAGAGAAGAAATTGAACGGATTCAACTCAAGAATCTGAAGAAAACAGTCAAAAGAGCATACAAAAATGTTCCTTTCTACAGGAAAAAGATGCAGCAGATGGGCATCAAACCGGAAGACATAAACGAGCTTTCGGATGTACAGCTGCTGCCGCTTACCACCAAGGACGATATTCGCGACAATTATCCCTTTGGCCTGTTTGCCGTTCCGCCGGAAAAAATTGTACGTTACCATGCTTCTTCCGGTACCACCGGCAATCCGACAGTCGTCGGCTATACCCGCAAGGATATGGAAATCTGGAAGGAATGTATTGCCCGTCTGGTTACAATGGCTGGCGTAACCAAACATGACACTGCTCATATCTCGTTTGGATATGGCCTTTTCACCGGAGCTTTCGGTCTGCACCAGGGGCTTGAAAAAGTCGGAGCCGGTGTAGTCCCCATGTCTTCAGGAAACACCCGCAAGCAGATTAAGATTATGAAGGATTTCGGGGCTACTGTCCTGATCGGAACACCGTCTTATGCGCTGCATCTGGCAGAAACTGCAAAAGAAATGGGTATTGATCCGGCCAACGACCTCAAGCTGCGCGTAGGCTGTTTCGGTGGTGAAGGATCAACTGTGGCGATGCGCGAAAAACTCGCGGAAACATTCGGAATCTTTGCCAGTGAAAACTGGGGCATGAGCGAACTGATGGGACCGGGCGTATCCGGTGAATGTCCGCAGCTCACCGGCATGCACATCAACGAAGATCATTTCCTGGTTGAAATTATTGATCCGGAAACAGGGAAGGTGCTTCCTGCAGGAGAAACAGGAGAAATTGTCTGTACTCCGCTCACCAAACACGCCATGCCGCTGCTGCGTTACAGGACCAAGGATATTTCATCCCTCGACTATGCACCCTGTGCCTGCGGCCGTACCACAGCAAGGATGGCGAAAATCGGCGGACGTACCGACGATATGCTCATTATCAGCGGGGTGAATGTCTTCCCGAGTCAGATCGAAGAAGTTCTTTACGGAATCGACGGAATCGGAGATAATTACCAGATTACCGTAACCAAGAAAGGTTATCTGGACAAGATTGCCATTGATGCCGAAGTCACCAATCATGAAATTCTTGATTCGCTGACAGCACTTGAAAACCTGCATAACGAAATCGGCGAACAGATGCATACGATTCTCGGTATCCATCCGAAGGTCAATCTTGTAGAAGCAAAATCACTCAAACGTTCAGAAGGTAAAGCGAAACGGGTCATTGACCTGCGACAGGAGTAAAAAATGCTGACTAAACAGTTATCAATTTTTATACAGAATCAGCCCGGCCATCTTGCTGAAATAACAGAAGTTCTGGCACGCAACGGAATCGATATCCGGGCCATCAATGTTACTGAAGGTCATGATTTCGGCATTCTGAGAATCATCCCGGATGATCCCTACAAGGCGGAACACATTCTGGAAGAAGAAGGCTATCTGGTAAAAATGGCCAGTGTTCTGGCAATTGAACCTGATGACAGACCGGGAATCATGTCGGAAATCTTCAGGGCTCTGGCAGACGCGGAACTGGATATTAAATATATTTATTCCATTATCCGTCCGGTTCACGGCAAGATGCCTACCATTGTGCTCAAGACCAGCGATTCAGCCAAGGCGGAATCAGTGATCAGGGGCCTTGGTATTCCTGTGGTCTCAGAGGACGATATCTACCAGCAGGTAGAAGGCTGATAAAAGCCTGTCCGTTCCTGGCGGAACGTGAAACCTGGAAAATTAGACACTAGAAACGATACTATATGAAGAAATTTCTTATCTGGGCTACAGCTATCTTTGCGGCAGTTCTGCTGGTGGTCTTCGGAATGATGTTTTATACATTCAATAAGATTGATACCAACACGGTTACTGACGATGAACTGCGGACTTCCATTTCCGGGGATCAGATTCAGTCGGATGCCATGAGTGGTTTTTCCCAGCTGACTGACAATGAAAAGAAAGCCTATATCCGTACAGTCCGGGAACTCGAACAGAAGAATGATGTGTTCTACCTGGAAGGTAACGAGGTTACCAATCAGGAGCTGGACCGGATCTGGAAAGCTGTAGTGCAGGATCATCCGGAGTTCTTCTGGATTGATACGTATGAATACACCTATAATCCGGATACCGGTGTGGTCGACAAAATTACGGTTCTGTACAATATGAAAGACGATGAGATTGCTGACGCACAGCAGAAGGTCGATGACTGGAAAAACAAGGCTATGGCTGGTGTTACTTCTGAAATGAGCAATTATGAGGTAGCGAAATACCTGCATGATTACATCATTGACAATACTGCTTACGACACCAGCGCGGCTAATAATCAGAACATCCTTTCTGTTGCAGAAGGTGCCTCTGTCTGTGCCGGTTATGCACGGGCGTATCAGTATCTGATGAACGAAGCAGGTCTTTTTGCCACCACGGCACAGGGGACGACGGTACTCAATCAGAGTCATGC
>JBMNSG010000156.1:0-4890 GCA_050945075.1 Eubacteriaceae bacterium
TTGTAAATGGCGTTGTCTCCACGTTCCGGAGCAGAACCGTGGCAGGAAACACCCTTGACGTCTACACGGATTTCCATACGACCGCGCTGTCCGCGATAGATACCGCCGTCTGTCGGTTCGGTTGATACGACAAATTCAGGACGGACGCCATCTTCGTTGATGATATACTGCCAGCAGAGGCCGTCACAGTCTTCTTCCTGAACGGTACCGGTTACCAGAACGGCATAGCCTTCCGGAATCAGTCCGAGATCCTTCATGATCTTGGCGCCGTAAACACCGGAGACAATTCCGCCCAGCTGGTCAGATGTTCCGCGTCCGCCGATTTCGATGTCATTTTCGTAGCCTTCATACGGATCAAAGTCCCAGTTGGCACGGTTGCCAATACCGACTGTGTCAATATGTGCGTCAAAACCGATCAGTTTGTCGCCTGTTCCCATATAGCCGAGAACATTGCCCTGCGGGTCAATTTCAACCTTGTCAAATCCGACTTTCTTCATTTCGTCGGCAATAGTCTGGATGTGTTTCTTTTCATCGCAGCTTTCGCCCGGATTCTTAACGATCGCACGCAGGAACGCCGTCATATCGTCCTGATAACCTTCTGCCGCTTTTTTGATTGCCTGGTAATCCATGTTTGCTCCTTTATTGAATTCTGATTTACGTAGCTGATAATATTGAATGTTTGAATGTTTGATAGAGGACCGGCTGTGGAGACAGCCGGAATTGTGTGGCTTAATGCTGTTTGATAAATGGAGTAGAGAATATGGGACCGGCCGTACCGGCCCCTGTTATATATTAATCGTTGTAGGAAGGAAATTTACCGTTCCATACAATTTCGCGCCAGTTGTCAGGATCTGTATCGCCTTCAGTGGAGAACATGAGAACCTTTGAGTTTTCATCAAGCTTGAGCTCGTTCTTCAGTTCCGTGTAGGCTTCGTCCTTCATCAGTGTTGAGATCAGGCCCATAGCCACGGCACCGGATTCACCGGATACAACCTGCGGATCTCCCTTAACCGGAGCACCCAGCATACGCATGCCTTTGGCTGAAACCCAGTCAGGGCAGCTGACAAATGCTGTAGCGTTGTCTTTGAGAATTTCCCAGGAAATGGTGTTCGGTTCGCCACAGGCAAGACCAGCCATGATTGTCTGCATATCGCCGTCGACAAACTGGATTTTACCATCCTGAGCAGATGCTGATTTATACAGGCAGGCTGCTTCAGATGCTTCTACAATGACGGTTGTCGGGCAGTTGTCCGGATAGAGATTCGCGAAGAATCCCTGAACCGCACCAGCCAGAGAACCAACACCAGCCTGAACAAAAATATGTGTCGGACGTTCAACTCCGGCAGCTTTGAGCTGTTCGGCAGCTTCCATCGCCATGGTGCCGTATCCCTGCATGATCCATGTCGGAATCTTTTCGTAGCCGTCCCAGGCTGTATCCTGGACCATTACGCCGTTATCTGATGCTTCCGCTTCTGCATTGGCAATACGGACGCATTCGTCGTAATTGACATCTTCGATACAGGCGTCGGCGCCTTCCTTCTGGATGTTCTTCAGGCGGATCTGGCTTGATCCTTTAGGCATATGAACAACTGATTTCTGTCCCAGCTTGTTTGCTGCCCAGGCAACACCGCGGCCGTGGTTGCCGTCCGTTGCTGTATAAAATGTTGTGGTTCCGAATTCTTCTTTCAGCTTGTCTGATGTCAGGTAATTGTAATCAACTTCTGTGATATCACGTCCAAGCTGTTCGGCAATGTAACGACCCATTGCATAGGATCCGCCGAGTACTTTGAAAGCATTCAGACCGAAACGGTATGATTCATCTTTTACAAAGAAATCTTTAAGTCCCAGATAAGCACTCATTCCTTTGAGTTCTGCAAGCGGGGTTTCAGAATACTGCGGGAAACTTTTGTGGAAGCCTCTTGCCTTCTGAACTTCTTCAACAGACATAAGCTTCTGTTCTTTACCGTTACCCCTGGGCATTTTGTTCATGGCCCATTTGATCTTTTCCATTGTTCCTCCTTGTTTCACAATTCAGCTGCTGCCGGTCAGTCTGCTTTCTGATCCAGATAACTGTACAATGCGTACTTGGTAATATCCAGACTGCTGCAGATTTTTTCGCTCGACTTGGTTATGAGGAGCGCTCCAGCGTCGTTTAAAAAATTGACTGCGCGGACTTTATCGCTTTTGTCCATCATTGAAACCGGCTTTCCGGTCATCCGGATCGCTTCGTCAATCAGGTCTTCAAGCAGATCGCTAACATTATTCGTGATCTTCTCGGTCCGTTCATTATCTTCACTTCCTATAATGGATCTGACTGCATTTTCAGCAACCATGAATGAAGATATATTGAAATTGACTGCGAATATCGCGACAATTTTTTGGTTTTCATCTCTTACATAAACAGTGGAAGATTTTAAAACCTTACCGTCCTGGGTTCGTGTGAGATAGCCGATGTGGTTCTGAAGCTCGTCAGGGTTCTTCAGTGCTTCCAGAACAATGTGTGAGGGTCCGTCGCCGACCCTACGGTTTGTAACATGTCCGTTTTCGATAGCAACGATGGTGCTGTTCATATCTCCGCTTTGAAGATCGTGGACAACAACTTCGCATTCGCTTCCGAACTCACCTGCAATTGCTTTTGCAAGTTCCTTCAAAAACGCCAGCTTGTTTTTATCGTTCATGAGATCCAGCCTTTATCCGTTGAACTGACCAAACATTTTGTTTGAGAATCAAACGATTTGTTTGTATGTCTATATTCTAACAGGTTCAGACAGCAGATACAAGAGCAAAATTGAGAAAAATTTTTTATATTTGAAATTATTTTTTGCAGAAAACTGCGCTTATCCCTTGTGTAAACGGGCATAATGCGCTAAAATCATCGTATATTAAGAAATAATTCTTACTATCCCAGTCCAGCCAGACTCCGGAGACCTGACACGCATCTCACCTTACAATGAGATGATTCCAATGCGTAAATTTTCCTATACATTACATTACAGGATATGAGCTGAGCGGATTTCCCTCCGTTTCAGCAGAACAAACAGGAGAAAACCATGATACTGATCGGAAACGGACGTCTCATCACCAGAGACGAACAGAATCATTACTACGAAAACGGCTGTGCTGCTGTTGAAGGAACTACAATTACCGATGTAGGTTCAACAGAAGAAATGAAAAAGAAATACCCGGATGCAGAATTTATTGACGCCAGAGGCGGAGTCATCATGCCGGGTCTTATCAATACTCACCATCACATTTACTCAACTTTTGCCCGCGGTCTTAATATAGAAGGCCACAACCCGCAGGGATTCATGGATATCCTCAAAGGCCTGTGGTGGACCCTGGACGAAAACCTCTCTCTCGAAGATACCGCTCAAAGTGCACGCGATACTTATATTGACTGTATTAAAAACGGTGTTACCACCGTCTTCGACCATCATGCAAGCTACATGCAGACTACCGGCAGCCTGGATAAAATCGCCGAAGCTGCAAAAGATCTCGGGATCCGCACCAGCCTTTGCTATGAAGTTTCAGATCGTAACGGCGAAGAGCAGATGAAAGAAGCAGTCGCGGAAAATGTAAACTTCATTAAAAAAGCACATGAAGACACAACCGGCATGGTTCACGGTATGTTCGGACTTCATGCATCCTTTACCCTTTCCGATGAAACCCTTGACTACTGCAATGAACAGAAACCGGATTATGCCGGTTATCATGTCCATGTCGCAGAAGGTATGGACGATCTTAATGATTCCATGAAAAAATACGGCAAACCGGTTGTTGAACGTCTGCGTGACAAAAACATTCTCGGTCCTGAATCACTGGCTGTCCACTGCATCCACATCAATGATGATGAAATCCAGATGCTCAAGGACACCAACACCAATGTCGTTCACAACCCGGAATCCAATATGGGCAATGCAGTCGGATGTCCGCGTGTTCTGGATATCGTCCACAAGGGCATTACAGCCGGCCTGGGTACTGACGGATATACCAGTGATATGCTGGAATCCTATAAGGTAGCCAACATTCTTCATAAGCACAACACTGGCGATCCCAATGCGGCCTGGGGCGAAATCCCGACCATGCTTTTTGAAAACAACCGTAAAATCGCAGAACATGCTTTCGGCAGAACACTGGGTGTGATTGAACCGGGTGCACAGGCTGACATCATCGTCACCGACTATATCCCGACAACTCCGATGCACGCAGACAACTATAACTCACACATTGTCTTCGGAATGAACGGACGCAGCGTCATTGACACCATGTGCAACGGCCGTCTGCTCATGAAAGACAGAGACATCATCGGTATCGACGAAGAAGCGGAAATGGCCAAGTCCAGGGATCTGGCTCAGAAAATGGCCGATCGTATCAACCATAAATAATCAACTGTAAATAATTTCTTTCCCATCTTAACTCCCGGCTGTCTCCACAGCCGGACATTTAATCATTCAAATAGAACACAGGAGAAGCAATGAGCGAATACATGCGCGGGATCCCATTCCCGAATCTCGTTAACTGGATACAGACTGAATATAAAAACAATGGTTCCATTTTTGGAATGCGCAACATCTACAAGAATCCAAAAGGAAAAGACGATGTTCTGTCCATCTTCGATGAAAAAATCGAAACACCGTTTGGTCCGGCAGCCGGCCCTCACAATCAGCTGGCTCAGAATATTATTACCGCTTATGCAGGCGGAGCCCGTTTCTTTGAACTGAAGACCGTCCAGACTCTGGACGGTAAAGATCTTCCGGTCGCCAAACCTTGTATTACAGCCGGAGACGAATGCTACAACTGTGAATGGTCAACCGAGCTTACTGTCCCGGAAGCACTCGACGAATATCTCAAAGCCTGGTACATTCTCAAACTTATCTCCAGAGAATACGG
>JBMNSG010000157.1:0-4831 GCA_050945075.1 Eubacteriaceae bacterium
TAATTGACCCGGCCATCCTTGTCGCGGGCAATAAAGCCCCCGACGAATTTTCCTTCCGGTTCTTCAAAAACAAAGGTGAAACCCGGAAGGGCTGCCTGTGCGTCTTTCTTAAATGCTTCAATATCATCCGGGAGAATGGTAACAGTCAGCTCCTGCTTCTTTATTCCCGAGCGGCCCAGATCTTCCAGGCAGTTCGTCAGATACTGATTGTAGATTGGTGTTCCATGGAGTTTCTGAGCCTGTTCCACGATATCCTGGCTGAATACTTCTTCCTCTTCGCGCTGAAGCGAAAGCATCGCGTTCTTTGCGTGAGTTTTTCCTTCTGCAACGATTTTAGTACCGTCACGGAATTCAACGCGGTCATTGCGGTCTTCGATCGCTTTCTTGTCTTCTGCAAGCTTGATATCCGCCGCATGGATCTGCTCCGCGGCTTTGTCCTTCGCGTCAGTCACAGCTTGTTCGTGTTCCTGCGTGAGCTTGCGAAGTAGATATTGTCTGTATACATTCAGTTTTTCCTGAACTGAAATCATCGTATCACTTCCTTCGCATCCGGATTACAGACCAACAGCTTCACTGATGTAGCTTGTGATTTTGCTGCGGCCCGCCTTATAGCCGTGGCGGTCCGGAATAATTGTAATAAGCGGAAACAGTTTTTTCTTTTTTGTTTCCATGATCAGATCCGGGATCATACCCGCGCATCGTTCTGTAATCAGGACGATGCCGATGTCGGGATCCTTGGCGGCCTCATTGAGTGCATCCGCTACCAGCCGGGGTTCTTCGACGTAATACCCGCCGATACCGGCCAGGCGCATTCCCAGAAAGGTATCCCTGTTGTCACTGATGATTACTGTTTTCATCGATTGACCGGAATCAGCCGAGATTACCGATAATCATGATAGAAATGATCAGACCGTAAATGGCAAGACCTTCTGCAAGGCCGACGTAAATGAGGGTACGTCCGAACATCTTTTCATTTTCCGAAATAGCGCCCAGTGCTGCGGAACCGACGACGCCGACACCATAACCTGAACCGATGCAGGCAAGTCCTGTAGCCAGAGCGGCACCCAGATATCCGAGTCCGACATTGTTATTGGTCGCGTTGGAGTCAACAGCAGCGGAAACAATGGTCGGTGCGAACATGATCAGTGCAGCTGCCATGGTCGGAATAAAACCGGTCAGATTTACTTTTAAAACTCTTTTAAGACGTTTGTCACTGCTCTTGCAGCCCTTGTACATCAGATAAATACCTGAAGCGATCGTGCTGAGCACAACCAGTCCTGCTGCGATAAGAATATAGTTTAGTACGTTCATCAATACTCTCCTTAGATTGCGTATTCTGCTTCTTTAATTTTCTGGTTAATCGGAACAAATTCAATTCCGTTACCTTCGTAGTATTTGCCGAATAATTCATAAAATTCAAGTCTGAGGCACTGGATAAAGTCAATCAAGCCTTCAAGACAAATGATGAAGATATTCCCGATAATCAGGATTATCACACCGCCGATTCCGCCTCCTGCCATATTGGCAATGGTCTGGAAAGCCAGGAACATGCCTGCATGTGTCAATGCGAAAGCGCCGACACGGATAAACGAAAGGGTATTGGACAGCATCGACAGAAACATTTCGAAAATTTCGAAAAAGCTCGATACATAATACTCGCCGCCCAGTCCGTGCATAAATTTATAACGGTCTACCAGATTGGTAAGCGGTTCCTGCAGATAAATAATAATGGTTATGCCTACGCAGACATAAATACTGGCTGTGACCAGCTGAGCCGGTTCCGGGATGTATTTCATGGCACCCAGAGCCGTAACAAGAATCAGCAGGTAAAGGACAAATCCGGAAATTCCGTTTTTACCAAACCATCCCTGATCGATGTTGTGTTGTTTGAGTTTGTTGATAATCCCGAAAATATAGGCTACGATCAGCATGCCTACACCGAGGACGACAGCCGTGATCAGAAGCGTGTTGATATCTTCCATAGGCCTGAGCCATAAAGCCGGAAGCAGCGTTTCATTTCCGAATACACTGCCGTAAATAAATCCGAACAAAATAGATGCACAAGCCATGCGGGCGACCACTCCGCCTAAAGCCATTCCCTTTTTCTCAACCAAGAGGCCTCCGAGCAACAGTACAATTCCCTGTCCGACGTCACCAAACATGTAGCCGAAACAGAACATATACGTAAGACTCAGAAATGGGGTCGGGTCAATCTCGTTATAATTCGGAACCCCGTACATCTTGACGAGTTGTTCAAAAGGGCGGAAAAGCCAGTTGTTTTGAAGCTTGGTCGGCGGCTTCCCTGCAGATTCCGGTGATTCAAACATCATGATCATATCCGGGTATCTGGCTGCAATACTCTTTAATTCATCTTTGCTTTTTGTCGGAATCCATCCTGAGAAGTAAAAGTTGTTTTCCGAAAAAGCCATATAGGTTTTTATGATGTTCAATGTGACCATCATGGAAAGCTCGTTGAACAGATGTTCGGCCTGAGCCTTCGTGTTTTTCAGATGAACATTCTGGGTAGCATCCAGAACTTCAATCTGGCTCTTGAATGATTTTCTTTTATTCTTGAGCATATTCAGGATTTCTGCAGGCGTTCCGGTATAGGAACTGTCGTAACCTTCTACCGGCTTGAAGTTCAGCGCTTTCAGAACCCGTTCCGATTCCACCTTGAAGTCATTTTCCGTAACCACGATAAAGACTTCTTCACCGGACGGAGTGTCTCCGATATGAAAAATCACTGAAGTCAGACTTGGATAAATATTTTTCAGACGTTCCGAGCTGTCTTTTGTCAGCGAACCTATTTCATAGGAAAAATATTTCATATCCATTATCTGTTTAAGAGGAACGTCCACGTCCTTCAGATATGAATATGCTTCAATGCTCTGTTCCGTTTTTGCCAGTTCGTTTTTATAAAACGTCAGCTGATTCGATTCCTGTTCCAGCGCCTGGATAAAGCTGTCGGTTTCTCCGAGAATATCGTCGACGTTGAAACTGTCTCCCTTCATGCTTTGCGGATCGAATTTAAGCTTGTCGCCGTAAAACTTTTCCAGCTTGTCAAGTCTCTGTTCGTAAACCTTCTGTGCTGCCGGATTGGAGCCGGGCACCAGATTCGCAAAACCCAGGAGTTCATCGATATTCTTTTCGGTAACCGGGAGAGTAAACCGACCGGAGTCAATTTCCCCCATTGCATCTACCAGCTGAATGTCGTTGAATAAAAAAATGTCTTTGGCAAAACTGTTGACGGATTTGAGCTTGCCGACAACGTTCATCATTACAACATTTTCTACTGCCATAATCTTCCCTTCTGTATCCTGGTCACTTATCCTCGTTGAGGTCCCGGATCAGGTAATTTTTCATCTCCTGAGGAGAAAGCGCGTAACGTTTCCCTTCTATAATCGAGATGATATCCTGCGTTTCATAATCAATCATCCGCAAATATGAGTAAGCGCGGGTTACTCCTGTGCTCTTCAGAAGCTTTTTGAACTTGTAGTACATGTAACGTTCATGACGGCGTTCCATATGCAGGTCCCGGTCATCTTCCGGATGATCAAACAGGAAACGGTAAGAATCGAATTTTTTAAGCTGTTCAAGCAGATCGTCCGGATTGGTTTCTGCTGCCATTCTGGTGAGATCGGTTTGAGAAACTTTTTCTCCGCCCAGCAGTCCGTAAGTCAGAAGCGTATCGGGCCGCATATGGTAAAACTTCTTGCCTCGATACACCCAGATCAGGTTAATGATGTCGATTCCCTCGCGCATCACACTGATCAGCTGCTTATCTGACTTTGAATCAAGCTTGTTCAGATCCTGTTTAACGGTATCGTAATAATATCGTTCAATGGATTTTTCTACCGGGAACAGATCCTTCTTGATATCCAGTGTGCCATAGGTTTCAAGGCGCCTGTAATAAGGTGTTCCCTTCAGTGCATTTTTAAAGCTGTCCCAGGAATCCGCTTCCAGCAGTCTGTTCCATGGGATCTGGGAATAGGACTGGGAATAAACAAGCGAATTTTTGAGTTCCTTTGGATTCTCCCCTTTTGCAAGACCTCGAATCAGAATTTTCATTGATTCAATATCCGCACGCATCACGACCAGCTTAAGCATATCCTTGTCGGCGGCCTGTAGATAATGCAGGAGTTTTTCCGATTCATCCACTTTAAAGCGGGCAAGTGCGGCTTCGACATCTGAACGATGCGCAGTGTCCGGATCAATATCTTTCAGATATTTACCATATTCTGTATTATCTTTCAGATAGCGCACAACCTCATGCAGATTTTCTGCCTGAATCAGTTTGCTGTAATCTTCTTTGGAAAGCGTTTTGGCACGCATTCCCTGTACTTTTGTATCTAGTGCAGCATTTCTGGCCATAAATCACCCCTGCTTTGACAGCAGTGTTTCAAGAACCCGTCTGGCTGTCTGAGTCCTGACGGCATTAAAGCGGGCACGTTCTTCCGCGCAGGCTTTATCCGCTTCTGCAATAATCTGTTTCTTTTCTTCTTCAGCTTTGGCTATAGCCTGTTCGTAATTCTTCTTGCCTTGTTCTTTAGCTTCTGTAAGAACCTTAGCCTCTGCAGTTTTAATCTGCTCCAGAGTCTGATTTCTGATTTTTTCCGCTTCTTCAGCGGTTTTCATTGCTGTGTCTTCAGCTTTATTATCCATTGAGATAATCTGCTGAACAAAATCATTAATCACTTTGATCCTCCTTCCCACAGAATATAGTTTTATTACCTTGAGTTAAATTATAGCACTCACATCCTGCCATTCAAGCAGTCTTTTATAAGAATTAACTATATAATTGTTATGAATAGTTAACAAAAGGCTGAAAGCG
>JBMNSG010000158.1:0-4760 GCA_050945075.1 Eubacteriaceae bacterium
AAATGCTGGCGACAATGCCAAAAGTGAAACTGGGATTTTTTCCGACTCCATTCTACAGACTTGATCACCTCTCAGACCAGCTCGGGGTAGAGCTTTATATCAAGCGCGATGATTTTACCGGTGCCAGTCTGTTCGGAGGAAACAAGATCCGCAAACTTGAATATCTGCTGGGAGATGCTGAGAAGCAAGGTTGTGAATATGTCTTCACGTTCGGAGCCACCCAGTCCAATCATGCGATGCAGACAGTGTGTGCCTGCCGGCGCCGAGGGCTGAAACCGGTTCTGTATCTGGTAGCGATTGTCGAACCGGATGAAAATGACATCCGCTCCAATCTGCTTCTGGATAAGATTCTTGATGCCGAAGTTCACATTGTCAGACCGCTGGAAGGCGAAACTGAAGAACAGGCAGAAGATCGTTCCGTTGAGCTGGCCAGGGAACAGATGGCGAAGCTGGAAGCAGAAGGCCACCGCTGCTATGAAGTTCCGATGGGCGGGGCCAGCGATGTCGGCTCTGTCGGTTTCATCGAAGGCTATGTAGAGTTTATGGAACAGGCAGCTGATGCAGGCATTGATGCAGATTATATTTTCCACGGTACCGGTACCGGCGGAACCATGGCAGGACTGCAGGCGGGGAGAAAACTGATGGATTCAGATACTGAAATCGTGTCGATTAACGTCAGTGACAAGCCGCCGGAATATCCTGAAAAGACAGCTGCGCTGGCAAACCGCAGTCTGTCGCTGATCGGGGCTTCTGATGTACAGGTGGATGCTGGCCGGGATATTCATACGGATCTGAGTTATTTCCTGCCGGGTTATGAAATACCGAATGAAGCTGCCAGTGAAGCCATCAGACTGCTGGCCCGTGAGGAAGGTCTGTTTATCGATCCGGTTTATACCGGAAAAGCCTTTGCCGGTATGCTGGACTACATCAAATCCGGTAAAGTCCCCCAGGGCAGCTGTGTCGTGTTCTGGCATACCGGAGGAGCAACTGCGCTGTTTGCAGAAAAAGAAATCCTCGGAAATATTATTTAATATAGAATCTGTTTCTATTTCAGTCAACTACAGATTTTGCAGCATCCTGTTCAGCATTGATTTAAATCCGGATCAGAGTTTTGATCCAATAACCTCCAAACCAATATTGAAGAAAATCCTGATAGAACACCGTCGTGGTAAGCGACGGTGCTTTTTTATATTTCGAAGCGCTTGACAGTTCATCAAAATAGTATTACTGTATTAGTTAGTTAATACAGTAATACACAAATTGCTAATAAAAAAATTGGAAAGTAAATCCTGAGAGGAAAACAGAAAAATGGAAAAACAAATGGAAACGAAAAAGAAGAACAGGAAAAAAATCATAATCATTTCCGTGATAGCTGTTGTTCTCTGCCTGGCCGGGATTGTCGGCTATGCGATGGCCTCTGTACAAACAGCGCCAGCCGTAGAAACGATAGATCTTGCGGCTAAAACGTTAAAGAAAACTGTTTCCACCAGCGGCACGACAGAAAGTACCGTCGTAGAAAATATTTCCGATAATTCAGGTGTACCGGTCTGGGAAATTAAAACACCGGCAGGGACCAATGTGGATAAAGGTGATGTCCTGGCAACACTTTATAACAAAGATACGGATGAATGGACCAATGTCAGAGCAACAATCGGCGGGACGGTAACGGGTGTCAATACGCAGAACGGAACGCCGGCATCGGGTGTTCTGTTTACGATTCAGGATCAGGGAAGTCTGCGGGTCCGGGCAAAAATCAAGCAGAATCAGCTGTCTGATGTAGCTGTCGGTATGACTGCTGCCATTCAGGCAGACGGCACCAACGGTGCTGCATATACAGGAACAGTTACATGGATTTCTCCGACTGCCTCCACTGCTTCGTCTACCTCTTCGGATGGAACGACAACAAAACAGGACAGCAGCAGTATCCCTGATTATGAAATACTGCTGAGCATTACCTCTCCGACCGATGGGCTGAAAATCGGCATGAAGACCAAGCTTACGATTGATGCCGTCACAAAAGATGGTGTCTATGCGGTTCCGATTGATACAGTCACAACAGGCAGCGACGGGCAGAAATGTGTCTTTGCGGCGACAGACGAAAAAGACGGTATTTATACAGTGAAACAGATTCCGGTCAGCGTGGGGATGTCGACAGATTCTGAAGTTGAAATTGCCTCTCCGGATCTGACAGACGGCATGAAGATCGTCAAGGATCCGACGGCTGTCCAGGATGGCGACAATGTAATGCTGCAGGTACAGTCATGACAACAGCAGATTCAGTGATCAGGATGCAGGATATTGTTAAAAGCTTCTATATCGGTTCGCCCAATGAGCTTGAGATTCTGCACGGCATCAGCCTGAATGTGCGGCGTGGTGAATTTGTTTCAATTGTCGGGGCTTCTGGTTCCGGTAAATCAACGCTCATGAACATCATCGGCGCACTCGACAGGCCTACCTCCGGCAGTTATCTGCTGGATGGGACTGACATGTGTTCGGTACAGGATTCAGAGGTCTCTGAAATACGTAACCGCAAGATCGGTTTTGTGTTTCAGAATTTTAACCTGATCCCGCGTTCCTCTGCACTCAGAAATGTGGAGCTGCCGCTCATGTATGCGGGCGTACATGCTGCTGCCAGAAAGCAGCGGGCCATGGAGCTTCTGGAAATGGTCCAGATGGATGACCGTGCCGCGCATCTGCCCAGTGAACTTTCAGGAGGACAGAAACAGCGTGTTGCCATCGCCCGGGCCATGGCAAATGATCCGGCTGTGATTCTGGCGGATGAACCAACCGGCGCACTCGATACGCAGACAGGCCGTCTGGTCATGGATATTTTTCACGAGCTTAATGAAAAAACAGGAACGACCGTCATTCTTATTACTCATAATAACGAGCTGGCAGAAGAAACAGACCGTATTATTACGCTGTCGGACGGCCGGTTTACCGGTGTAAAAGAAAAGGTGCGTGCATAATGGATTTACAGGAAAACATACGTCTGGCACTGGAGGGACTGCGGGCCAATAAGGTCCGGTCTCTTCTGACCATGCTGGGTATTATTATCGGGATCGCATCTGTCATCGCGATTGTTTCGGTCGGCCAGGCACTCATCGGTTCAGTCAATGATACGTTCTCCAATATCGGAGGAAACAATATTGACATAAGCGTTACCGCCAGGGACAGCAACACCCCGCTGGAAATGACGGATGATCTGAAAATCAAAGATGAAACAATTGCATCGTTTAAAAACCGTTATCCGGATAAAGTGAAAGGGGTGGCAGTTTACAGTTCGTCAAATCTTGTCACCACCACGGATCAGATTAAAAATTCTTCATTTTCTATAACAGGTGTCAATCCCGATTATTTTACAGTGCAGAATATTAAACTCAGAAGCGGGAGACTGCTGAATCAGGAAGACATTGATCAGGCACGGTCGGTAATCGTGATATCAAAGGCCAGTGCAGCAAAATATTTCGGAAAATCCGATTCCATCGGGAAAACACTGGCAGTCACCAGCAGTAAGGGTGATGTGATTTACACAGTCGTCGGTGTTTACGGAGTGGAAGACAATGCCCTGACAGACTCATCATCGGAAGAACAGACTGCATATATTCCGGTTACTTATGCGAATGCCAGTACCGGCGGAACCGGTTATACGAGTATCCTCGTTCTCTGCTCACAGGGAACGGATACGGACAGCTTTGCTAAAACTGCATCGGATTTTTTCTCACAATACCTGCCGGATAACACCAATGCCAAAATAAGCGGCAGCAGTATGAAAAATATCATGACCGAAATGAACAGCATGCTCTCCAGTGTTTCCACTGCAATCAGCGTAATTGCGGGTATCTCGCTGCTGGTCGGCGGGATCGGGGTAATGAATATCATGCTGGTCTCTGTTACTGAACGAACCCGTGAAATCGGGATCCGCAAGGCGCTGGGGGCAAAAAACAAAGCCATACGCACTCAGTTCCTGGTCGAATCCATGATTATCTGCCTGATCGGCGGGATAATCGGTATTCTGCTGGGAGCCGGTCTGGGATCAATCGCGGGACTTCTCTTAAAAAGGACTGTCCTTCCGTCCTGGTCTGCCGTGGCTGTTGCTGTTGGATTCTCCATGCTCATCGGACTGTTTTTCGGATCTTATCCTGCCAGTAAAGCGGCAAAGATGAATCCGATCGATGCACTTCGTTACGAATAAACTTTTTCACTCATCAGGTTGTATAATCAGAGTATGATAAAGAATTATACGGACAGGTTTGCTGTGACCAATCAGGAAAGGAGCGGCCATGATTTATATAACCGGTGACTGTCATGGGAATTATTCCCGTTTTGCCAGGGAAAATTTTCCTCAGCAGGATAGTATGACAAAAGATGATTTTATGATTGTCTGCGGAGATTTCGGTCTCTGGGAGGATTCTCCGCGTGAAAACAAAGTAATGGATGCATTGCAGGATCTGCCGTTTACGATTCTGTGGGTGGACGGGAATCACGAAAATTATGATCTGATCCGTACTTTCCCTGTTCAGAAATGGCACGGTGGTAACGTACAGTTTATCCGGCCAAACGTCATTCACCTGATGCGCGGCCAGGTCTTTGAAATTGACGGATACAGTTTTTTCACATTCGGAGGAGCCAACTGTCATGATATAGACGGCGGTGTGCCACTTGCTGTCCGGCAGACGGTCCAGTCTTGCGCCGCAATTCGGTTTTTTTACAGTCTCCACTTCAGATTCTCCTTCGGTTGTATGAGTTTAAAATGTGTA
>JBMNSG010000159.1:0-4716 GCA_050945075.1 Eubacteriaceae bacterium
CACCCTGCCGGTGTTATTTCTACCAAAAACTCGCTGCTGCAGCGGGCTAAACAGGATGGTCTGATGACAATCCAGCGTGTATTTATGCTGGACTCTGCCGCTCTCGACGTCTCTTTAACAGCCGTGAGAAAAGTCAGACCAGATGCTGTCGAGGTATTACCAGGTGTTGTGCCCAAACTGATTACGCAAGTTGATGAAGCACTAAATATACCCATAATTACAGGCGGCTTTATACAAACGGCGGACGAAGTAAAGGCCTGTTTGGACGCAGGTGCAATTTCATGCAGCACCAGCGATCCCAAACTGTGGACACTAGACAAAGCATCTTTAACTGAATAACGGCAACGGAGAGCCTGTAAGAAGATTACTTTAATTTTCTTCAGGCTCTTTTATTTTATATTCATTCTATTCATTATTGTTTAATCACTTAAAACAGGAGACTAATTATGTATGATATTGCCATTATAGGAGCAGGTATCGCCGGTTCCTATATTGCCCGCACGCTTGCACGCTACGAATTGAACATCGTGCTGCTCGACGGTGAAAGTGACGTCGGAAATGAAATTTCGATGGCAAATTCCGCCATTATCCACGCAGGATTTGACGCACCAAGCTACAAAAACAAGGGTAAATTCAATGCCCCCGGCTGCATCATGTACGGTAAAGTCTGCGAAGACCTGGATGTTCCGTTTAAACGCGTTCCTTCCCTCGTCGTTGCCCATACCGAAGAAGACCTGATGACCATCCACGGTCTGTATCAGAACGGTCTGAAAAACGGTGTTCCTGATATGCGTATCCTCTTTAAAGATGAAGTTCATGAAATGGAACCGAATCTGGCACCTGATATCTGCGGTGCTCTGTATGCCGGCGACGCCGGAATTGTTTCTCCGTTCGAAATGGTCGCCAAGGTCGCTGAAAACGCAGTGGACAATGGCGTAGAACTGCGTCTGGACACGCTGGTTACAGCTATCGATAATCTCGGCGATCACTTCAAGCTGACGACAACAAAGGGCGACATCGAAGCAAAATTCGTTGTGAACGCAGCCGGCGTTTATGCGGATGATGTGTATGAAATGGTTGGTGAACCCTATTTCGAACTTCTGGCCCGCAAAGGCAACTACTTCATTTTCGATAAAGAATGCGGTGACATCGTCCACAATGTTATCTTCCCCTGCCCGACCAAAAACGGGAAAGGAATCCTTGTTGCTCCGACTGTCCACGGCAATATGCTGATCGGACCTGATGCTTCACCGACCTGGAAGGGCGATATTTCGACAACCCAGGATAAACTGGACTGGATCAAGGCCAATGCCCACAAGAATGTGCCGATGGTCGAAAAAGTCTATAACAAGATTATCCGCAGCTACGCCGGAACCAGAAACACACCGGTCAAAGCCGAATTCACGACAACAGACGGCGACTTCATTATCGAAGAATCACCGGTTAAGAACTTTGTCAATTTCGCCGGTTATGAATCACCTGGTCTGACATCGATTCCTGCAGCTGGTCTGTACGTTGTCGACGAAGTTATCCTGCCTATGCTCGAACGTGAAGGCGTTGAAGTCAAGCCGAATCCGGACTTTAACCCCAAGAACAGAAAACATATTTACTTCAACGATCTTACAGAAGAAGAAAAGAAAGAAATCATTGCCAAGAATCCGAAATACGGCAAGGTTATCTGTCGTTGTGAAACCATCACAGAAGGTGAAATTCTGGATGTCATCCACAGAAGTGCAGGTGCAACGACTGTAAAGGGCGTTAAGAAGCGCTGCCGTGCCGGTATGGGACGCTGCCAGGGCGGATTCTGTCAGCCGCGTGTGACAGAAATTCTTGCCAGAGAATTTAATATTCCGATGAATGAAGTCTATTACGATAAAAAGACTGATTCTTACATCCTGAACAAAAAGACCAAGGATACAGGGGACTGATTATAATGGAAAAAGTTTATGATACTGTTGTATTAGGCGGAGGCCCGGCAGGCCTTGCAGCCGCTATTGAAGCGAAAAAGGAAGGCGCAGAAGATGTGCTGATCCTGGAACGTGACCGTGAACTGGGCGGAATTCTGAATCAGTGTATCCATAACGGATTCGGTCTTCACACCTTTAATGAACAGCTGACCGGTCCTGAATATGCAGAACGCTATATCGATATGGCCAAAGATCTGGACATTCCGTATGAACTGAACACCATGGTTCTGGATATGGAAGACGACGGCGATATCAAACGCATCCATGCAGTCAATGAAGAAGAAGGATATCGTACAATCGATACCAAATCCGTAATCCTGACCATGGGCTGCAGAGAACGTCCGGCCGGTGCCATCGGCATTCCGGGCTTCCGTCCGGCAGGTGTCTTTACCGCCGGTACAGCACAGCGTTTCATCAATATGGAAGGCTATATGTGCGGTAAAAAGGCCGTTATCCTCGGTTCTGGTGATATCGGACTGATCATGGCCCGCCGTATGACCCTCGAAGGTGCCAAGGTTGAAGCTGTCTGTGAAATCATGCCCTATTCCAACGGCCTGACCCGTAATATCGTACAGTGTCTTGAAGACTACGATATCCCGCTCAAGCTCTCACACACCGTTACATTCATTCACGGCAAAGACCGTATTGAAGGCGTAACCATCGCCAAAGTCGACGAAAACCTCAAACCGATTCCGGGAACAGAAGAACGTATCGACTGCGATGTACTGCTGCTGTCTGTAGGCCTGATTCCTGAAAATGAAATTTCAAGAACCGCCGGTGTTGAAATTGACAGACGCACCAACGGACCGGTTGTCAGTGAACTCAGAGAAACATCGATCCCCGGTATCTTTGCAGCCGGCAATGTTGTTCACGTCCATGACCTGGTTGACTTCGTTTCTGAAGAAGCTGCTCTGGCCGGCAAGGGCGCAGGCAAATATATCAAGGGTACACTGTCTGAAAAACCGAATTTCACGACTGTTGCAGGTCCCGGACTCGGTTATGTTGTTCCTCAGAATGTCGCAGTCGAAAACCTCGACGACGATCTGACTTTCTATATGCGTGTTCGTAACGTTCTCGAAGACAAGGTGATCAACGCCTACATCGGCGATGAAAAGATCGGTACCAAGAGAGCACAGAAATTCCTTCCTGCTGAAATGGTCAATTTCAAAATCAAGAAGGAAATACTCGAAAAATATCCGGACGGTGAAATCCGCTTCGTAATCGAAGATAAACCGGTTCGTGCCAAGAAAGAGGCTTAATCATGGCTGAAGTTAGAAATATTATCTGCATTTCCTGCCCGCTCGGCTGCCATCTTGTGGTTACCAAAGACGGCGACAATATCTCTGTTACGGGCAACACCTGTAAAAACGGTGAAAAATACGGCATTGAAGAAATGACCAATCCGAAACGTGTCATTCCGACAACTGTTATCTGTCTGAACGGCAAGCTGCCCAGACTTCCAGTCAAAACTGCAGACGCTGTTCCCAAGGGAATGATCTTCGATATTATGAAAGAAATCAATAAAGTCGAAGTTAAAGCTCCAGTGAAAATGGGACAGGTTATCATCCCCAATGTTCTGAACACCGGTGTCGATGTTGTAGCTACCCGCTCAATGCCGGCCGAATAACATTTATTTCCTGATTAGCAAAAGAGGCTGATGTACATCTTTGTACATCAGCCTCTTCAATTTTCCCGTAAAAAAAGCCCCGCGGATTTCCGCAGGGCCTGTATTATTCCATAATTTCGAGACTGGGATCAAACTGTCTCATCTTTATCTTGGATACTGTCTGGACAGTGCTGTGTGCCGGAACACTTTTCGTGATAAAGCAGGATCCGCCGATCACCGCTCCCTCACCGATTATCGTATCACCGCCGAGAATGGTGGCATTTGCGTAAATGGTAACATCTCGTTCGATTGTCGGATGACGCTTGACACCATGAAGACTCTGGCCGCCGTCTGTCGAAAGCGCACCCAGCGTGACCCCTTGATAGACCTTGACATGATCCATAATATTGGTGGTTTCACCAATGACGATTCCGGTTGCATGATCGATGAAGAAATATTCGCCGATTTCCGCACCCGGATTAATATCCACTCCGGTTCTGCTGTGGGCGTATTCCGTCATCATCCGGGGAATGACAGGAACACCGAGAATTCTCAGCTCATGTGCGATTCTGTAAACCATAATGGCAAAGATTCCCGGATAAGACAAAATAATCTCGTCTTTATTCCCTGCTGCCGGATCCCCTTCATAAGCGGCTTCGACATCTTTCGCCAGCATGCTTCGAATCCATGGCAGACGTTCCATAAATGTACAGGATATCTGAGCTGCTCTGTCAGCCGTAGCCTGCGATACACTGAAACTGGTTGCCTTTTCTTCACGCATAAGGGCCTTCCCGATTTGTTTGGAAAGGCGTTCTTCAATCTGCAGCAGCAGATCTCCTATATAATAACTGATCGTACAGTTGTATAATTCTCTGCTTCCATAGTGCCGTGGATAAAAAAGCCTTCTGATATCACTGATTATTTCGATAATTTCCTTCCTGTTGGGAAGAAACGGTGAAGTCAGTTCATTATATACATCGTCTTTAAGGAAGCACTGAACCATCTTACTGGTCAGCTGACTGATATCCTGATTAAACTCTCTGCTCATTGGCGCTCCGTAACCGGCTCGTATAAAGTAACTGAACCTGTAACTGTCAGTTCATACGATTCCATAGATCTAATATTGTAATGTTTTTCATAATG
>JBMNSG010000160.1:0-4692 GCA_050945075.1 Eubacteriaceae bacterium
CTGAGTGGAAACAAGGTATAGCCAATCTGCGATATCCAGTTCATGATTGTAAACTGATAGATGCCAAGCCGTATAATTTTTGTTGCTTTTCCCTGGATCCACGCACAGACCATCATCGTACAGACAATGCCACCGATTCCATACAGACAGTTTAATTTGTTCCAGAGCTGTAGGGAAGGCGCATTGGCAGCACTCAGATCACTCACCGCCTGGCGCATCCAGTCATATCCAGGGTATGCAGCTGGTGCAAACAGTACGGCACAGGTGTAAGAAAGCAGGCTGATAACGCCAAATAATCCACACCAGTTTATAAAAGATCTTTTTTCTTCCATAGTAATTTTCTCCCGGGTTTTTCTGTATTCTTGTGTTTTTACTGTTTTCATTATAAACTAACGATCGGTAGTGTTGTCAATATCAAATGTATGTTTGCTTTATTGGCTGACAGATTACTGGCAACGTACTAGAATAAAAATGAACGATATTCAATTATCAAATGAGGAATCAAATAATAATGAACATGGATAATTCAGAATATCCCTGCAAGGAGGAAACAAATATGATCAAAGCAATTCTTTATACCTCAAATACCGGCTTTACCGCCGCTTATGCAAAGCTCCTGGGTGAGGAACTTCATCTTCCGGTGCTTGCTTTGAGTCAGGCGGAAGAACGTATTCCGAAGGGGTCAGAGATACTCTATCTGGGCTGGCTGATGGCTGGCGAAATCAAAGGGTATCGCAGAGCGGCAAAGCACTATCATATCAAAGCCCTGTGCGCGGTGGGTATGGGAGGCTCTGGCACACAGCTGAAAGAGATACGACAGAAAAACCGTCTTCCTCAGGATCTGCCGTTGTTCACCCTTCAGGGCGGTTTTGACAGGCAGAAGCTACGGGGCGTGTATCGCCTGATGATGGACATCATGGCAGCGACGGCAGGGAAAAAACTGGAGCAAAATCAGAATAAAACACCGGAAGAAGCGGATATGCTGGAGCTGATGCTTCATGGAGGCAGCAGGGTCGATGCAGCAAATCTAAACAGTGTTTTTGCGTGGTATCGTGCGCAGGAAAAGTAAAATCACTGTCTTTCCCTGACGGCTTTCTGTACAATTGACTGAAAGCAAGAGTGAATGAACTTAAGAAGCGAGGTGATATGCAGTGAAGCGCTGTATTGTGACAAGCGGAATTGTCCTAAAATAAAAAACAAAAAACGAATGGAGAAAATGCAGATGATTCCGCAAAATAAAATTTACCCGAGGCCTGGCGACCGCCAGACCATTTACTTAAAGAATGTCATTACAGAACCAAATATTGAAGTCGGCGATTACACCATTTATAACGACTTTGTAAATAATCCGGTAGACTTCCAGAGAAATAACGTGCTCTACCATTATCCGGTCAACCATGATCGTCTGGTGATTGGAAAGTTCTGTTCCATAGCCTGCGGCGCAAAATTTCTATTCACCAGCGCCAACCATACCATGCGTTCGCTTTCCACTTATACGTTCCCGATTTTCTTTGATGAGTGGGGGCTGGATGTGCAAAACATTACAGAGGCATGGGACAATAAAGGCGACATTGTGATTGGAAACGATGTGTGGATCGGCTATGAAGCAGTGATTCTTTCCGGTGTAACCATCGGAGACGGAGCTATTATTGGCACCCGGGCTGTAGTAACCAAAGATGTACCGCCCTATACCATTGTGGGTGGTGTACCGGCGAAGCCCATTCGCAAACGCTTTGACGAGGAGACAATCGTACGGCTTCTTGCGCTGCACTGGTGGGATTGGGACAAAAATACAATAGCCCGCAATCTACCCGCTATTCAAGCCGGAGATCTCAACGGGCTGGAGAAATAACATCTCTTACGGAAAGAAGAAGGACTGTACCCATGGCGGATGTTTTCCCGCTGCTGTACAGGAAGCAATTGCAAACATAATTTATCATTCTGGCTGCTAAATGCCTGTCATTGGAGGAATAATGGCTTCAAGTAAAGATTATCTGAGTTTTATATTGGAACAGCTGTCCGGGCTGGAGGGCATCTCAAGCAGAGCCATGATGGGGGAGTACATCATTTATTACAAGGGCAGGATAGCCGGGGGGATTTATGATAATCGCTTTCTCGTGAAACCAGTTAAAGCTGCGATCACGATGATGCCGAATGCGCAGTATGAGCTTCCCTATGAAGGGGCGAAGGCTATGCTGCTGGTTGATGACGTGGACAACAGGGAATTCCTGGAAGAGCTTTTGAATGCAATGCTTGAAGAACTGCCGGCGCCGAAAAGAAAATAACCAGAAAATCAACGCCATGCTCAGGATGATGAAAACAACGGCATATTAACGGAGCAGCTTTTTGAAGTATGTTTTTCGAAGAGCACCTGTATTATCCTAATAAAAGGCCATGAGCATTCCGTTCTCTGGAATGCTCATGGCTATAAAATGCTGTTGCACCATGATGACAGATTATTGAGTCTATGTACCGGTTATTCTGCAATGCAGAGCCCACCGTAATCTGTCAATTACGAATCAATAATATTTCCATCAGTTGAAATAGTGACAACATTCCATGGAATGAATTTTCCGCTGTTCTGCAGTGCAGTTTTTACGGCCTGTTCCAGTCCGCCGCAACAGGGGACTTCCATCCGGACCACGGTTACGCTTTTAATGTCATTGTTTCTGATAATCTCAGTCAGTTTCCCGGAATAGTCGATGGAGTCGAGCTTCGGGCATCCGATCAGCGTGATATGGTTTTTGATGAATTTTTCGTGAAATCCGGCATATGCATAGGCTGTACAGTCGGCGGCGACTAAAAGCCTGGCACCATCAAAGAATGGCGTTTTAACCGGAACAAGCTTAATCTGTACAGGCCACTGGCTGAGCTGTGATACAGATCTATCTGCATCAACCGGGTTGTCCGTATGAGATCCCCTGTGATCCATAACCACAGGTCTGCTTCCCGGGCAGCCATGAGGCACAGGCGCATGCTGATTTTCTGCCTTTTGTTTATTCTCGATCACAGCCTTTTCATCATAGGCGGCTGCTTCCCGTTCTTCAAAGGAAATAGCACCAGCAGGGCAGGCCGGCAGACAGTCACCCAGTCCGTCGCAGTAATCATCGCGCAGCAGTTTCGCTTTTCCATTTATCATCCCGATTGCGCCTTCATGACAGGCATCAGCACAGGCGCCGCATCCATTGCATAAGCTTTCATTGATTTTTATGATTTTTCTCTTCATAATTGGGAAACCTCTTTGTATTGATTTATTGTGAAAATTGTACTATTAATACTGAGAACAAATCTGTTTGATTTCAAACAAGGAGGCGTATTTTTGGAAAAATATCTGACTGTACTGCGAGATTCTGCATTCTTTCAAGGCTTGACGGACGATGAAATACTGGCGGTGCTGCATTGTGTAAATGCTCAGACATTTGCTAAAACCGCTGGAGAGTATATTTTCCGGGCCGGTGACAGCACTTCTGATATGGGGCTTATTCTGTCAGGTTCTGTATTGATCATCCAGGAAGACTTGTGGGGCCACAGGAATGTGATGACAAAATCGGCGGCTGGAGATTTCTTTGCCGAACCATTTGCTGCCATCCCGGATTCTGCTTTAAATATCAGCGTCATTGCCAATGAAGACTGTGAAATCATGATGCTTAACACCAGCCGTTTGCTGAAAGTCTGTCCATCGGCCTGTGAATATCATAACAAAATCGTCACCAATCTTGTCACAGTACTCGCAAACAAAATACTCTTGTTTAACGACAAGATTACTCACATGAGTAAACGCACCACCCGTGATAAACTCTTGTCCTATCTGTCATCAGAATCCATCAGGCAGGACAGTCTTTCCTTCGATATTCCGTTTGACCGGCAGCAGCTGGCAGACTATTTATGCGTAGAAAGAGCGGCTATGTCTGTCGAACTATCAAAACTGCAAAAGGAAGGTATTTTGAAGACGAATAGAAATCATTTCACTTTATATATGTCTGAAGAGAACGGGTGAAAACTGCTCGAATAATGATACTATTGATTAAAAGCTATTATAAAAACCGGCGTTCAGCAGAAATATTGTTTTTTACTGTAATGAGAGGATTTACATTCAGATCCGGAAGGGCCAAGATTATGAACTACAGAGAAAAAGCTGTCAGCTGTGTCAGGGATACCGTTATGCCCGTTCAGCGTGTACAATTCGAAGAATGCGGCTGCAGTCTGGATAAACAGTATCAGAAATATGGGAATACCGAAACATTCTTTGCCAGAATCATAGAGCCGGGACATGTTTATGAAGTAGGGTATCCGAAATGTGTCTGTGAAGATGTACTGACCGGCAAGGTAACAGATCCGGCACATTGTGAATGCTCAAGAAACAGTATCTTATACATCCTCCAAAATCTGCTGCCTGAAAAAGATATTCGGGTCGAAGTGATTCACACTGTATTGGGCGGGGCTGATAACTGCCGGTTTAAAGTGACTGTTTTATAGTGGTCGTTATTGTGACAAAGAATGTCATGAAAGATTCTAAAAGAACGAGAAAGGGAGACATATGCTTACTATTTACGTTTATGTTCTGGATACTATGGCAGATTGGGAACTGGGTTATGTAACAGCGGAACTAAATTCCGGCCGCTTTTTTAGAAAAGAAGCGCCTGAAGTGTCACTCAAGACAGTCAGCTGTTCAAAAGAGGTAATTAAGACGAT
>JBMNSG010000161.1:0-4671 GCA_050945075.1 Eubacteriaceae bacterium
TCCAGTGCAATCAGTGTTCACTGGTCTGCCCGCATGCAGCAATCCGTCCGATCCTGGTAGACGAAAACGAAGCTTCCAGAGCACCTGAAGGATTTGTTACGAAGAAAGCTAGCGGCAAGGGGCTCGGCGAATATGGTTTCCGTATTCAGGTTTCTCCGTATGACTGCACCGGCTGCGGCAGCTGCGTCAATGTCTGCCCGTCAAAGGAAAAAGCACTTGTCATGAAACCGCTCGACAGCCAGCTTAAGGAAGCTGCCAACTGGAACTTTGCGGTAGAAGATGTAGAAATCAAGAAAGATGCTGTAAACAGCAAGACAGTCAAGAATTCCCAGTTTGCCAAACCCTATTTCGAATTCTCGGGTGCCTGCGCAGGCTGCGGCGAAACACCGTACATTAAACTGGTCACACAGCTGTTTGGTGACAGAATGTATATCACCAATGCTTCAGGATGTTCTTCTGCATATGGCGGATCCACTCCATCATCCCCGTACTGCACAGATAAGAAGGGATTCGGTCCTTCCTGGGCAATGTCACTGTTTGAAGACAATGCCGAATATGCTTTCGGTTACCTGCTGGGACAGGATGTCATCAAGGATCAGCTCAAGAGCAAAATTCAGAAACTGATTGACCAGGGTGTCTCTGTGGATGCCTGCACAGACTATCTCGAAAACGGACAGGATCCGGCTTCCACCCGTGAAATCTGTGACACACTGCTCAATGCGATTGAAGGAAATGAATCACCGGAAGCGCAGTTCATCCGCGACAACAAAGAATACCTGACCAAGAAGAGTGTATGGGCCTTCGGCGGTGACGGCTGGGCTTACGATATCGGATACGGCGGACTGGACCACGTGCTTTCAGAAGGCAAGGACATCAACATTCTGGTTCTGGATACCGAAGTTTACTCCAATACCGGCGGACAGGCATCCAAATCGACAGTTGCCAGTGCCATCGCCAAGTTTGCTGCCGGCGGTAAAACCACCAAGAAGAAAGATCTGGGCATGATGGCCATGAGCTATGGCTACGTCTATGTTGCACAGGTTGCCCTGGGAGCAGATCCGGCACAGACACTTAAAGCAATCCGTGAAGCGGAAGCCTATGATGGTCCTTCGATCGTCATCTGCTACTGCCCCTGCATCGAACATCATATGAAAGCCAGCATGGGAACCAGCATTAATGAAGAAAAGAAAGCTGTTGACTGCGGTTACTGGCACCTGTATCGTTTCAACCCGGATCTGAAGAAAGAAGGGAAAAATCCTTTCACCATGGATTCAAAGAAACCGACAGCAGATTTCCAGCAGTTCCTGATGGGAGAAAACCGTTATGCTTCCCTGAAGCTCTCCTTCCCTGAAAAAGCCCAGCAGCTTTATGACAAAGCAGAAAATGACGCCAGAGAAAGATATCAGAGCTATCTGAATCTCGCAAACCAGCAGTAAGAAAACACGCAGTAAAGCAAACCTGCTTCTTTAAACATCAGAACAAACGCTGTCCGGGCTGTCCGGTATCTTCCGGGCCGTTCCGGCAGCGGTTTAAAATAGAATGCTTACAGATCCTGAAAACAGGAAATATTGAAAACATAAAACCAGGAGGACAGAAATGCCTTTAATGACAGGACAGGAATACTTAGAAAGCCTGAAAAAACTCAACACCCGCGTCTATATGTTTGGTGAAAAAGTAGACGACTGGGTCGATCATCCGATGATCCGCCCTTCCATCAACAGTCTGATGATGACCTACGATCTGGCACAGGATCCGCGGTACGAGGATCTGATGACAACCACATCCAGTCTGACCGGCCGTAAAATCAACCGCTTCAATCATCTTCACCAGTCTACAGACGATTTGAAGAACAAGGTAAAAATGCAGCGTCTTCTGGGACAGAAAACCGCTTCCTGTTTCCAGCGCTGTGTCGGAATGGACTCCTTTAATGCCGTTTATTCCACAACCTATGAAATCGATGAAAAATACGGAACCCACTATCACGACAACTTCAAAAATTTCCTGGTTATGGTACAGGATCAGGACCTGGTAGTAGATGGTGCCATGACGGATCCCAAGGGTGACCGTGCAAAAGCTCCGCACGATCAGAAGGATCCCGACATGTTTGTTCATGTGGTAAAGCGTACACCGGACGGAATTGTAGTACGCGGTGCCAAGGTCCACCAGACCGGTTCCATCAACTCCCACTGGCACCTGATGATGCCCACCATCGCCATGAAGGACGCCGATGCAGATTATGCTGTTTCATTTGCCTGCCCCAGTGATGCAGAAGGTGTCTATATGATTTACGGACGTCAGTCCTGCGATACCCGCAAGCTCGAAGACAGCTGCATTGATGTCGGTAATCCGAAATTCGGCGGCCAGGAAGCCCTGGTTGTTCTGGATGATGTCTTTATCCCCAATGAATATATCTTCATGAACGGCGAAAGCGATTTCTCCGGCATGATGGTTGAACGTTTTGCAGGCTACCACCGCCAGAGCTACGGCGGATGCAAGGTCGGTGTCGGTGATGTCGTAATCGGCGCTGCCGCCCTGGCTGCTGAATACAACGGCGTCGACAGAGCTTCCCACATCAAAGACAAGCTCATCGAAATGACGCACCTGAATGAAACCCTGTATTCCTGCGGTCTTGCCTGCTCCTGTGAAGGATGTCCGACCAAAGCCGGAAACTACCAGATCGATCTGCTGCTGGCCAATGTCTGCAAACAGAACGTAACCCGTTTCCCCTATGAAATTGTCCGTCTTGCAGAAGATATCGCGGGCGGCCTGATGGTAACCATGCCGTCAGACAAGGATTTCAAGTCTGCTACCGTAGCAGGCCGTAACGGAGAAACCATCGGCGAAATATGCAACAAGTATTTTGCTGCTCATGATGGCATTCCCACTGAAGACCGTCAGAAAATCATGCGCTTCCTGGAAAATATCTGCCTCGGTGCTGCTGCAGTCGGCTATCGTACAGAATCCATGCATGGTGCCGGTTCACCCCAGGCTCAGCGTATTATGATCGCCCGTCAGAGCGATCTGCAGAGCAAAAAGGAAATGGCAAAGGCCGTAGCCGGTATTTCAGATCAGGAAACTGCAAAATAGTCCGGGATTGAAACAGCCTGAACAATCGGAGGATATACAGCACTGTCATCAGCAGCCGGTATGTCCTCCTTTTCTTCAATATCATTTTCACCAATGCCGGTCTTCTTCAATACCATCTTCAATACCAGCGGTACTGGAGAATCAGGCAGAATCGCGTTTCCACGTAAAGGGAGTTTCATGTATAAGATAAAAGAAAAAAACAGATTGAATGCGACGGTAGACGAGCTGGTCATTGAGGCCCCCTTTGTAGCCGCCAAATGTGAACCGGGTCAGTTTGTGATGGTCCGGGTCGATGAGAACGGAGAAAGAATTCCGCTCACCATTGCCGACTATGACAGAGAAGCCGGTACTGTGACCATTATTTTCCAGATTGTCGGTTATTCTACTGAACTGCTCAGCCGGAAAGAAGCCGGAGACAGTATTCAGGATATAGCCGGACCCATGGGGTCGCCGGCAGAACTTGACCATAAAAACGGACGTGTAATTGGTGTAGCCGGGGGTGTCGGCGCGGCGCCTCTTTACCCCCAGCTCAAGAAACTGGCGGAAAACGGCACCCCGGTAGATGTCATTATTGGTGGGAAAAGTGCAGAATATGTCATTCTTGCGGACAAATTCAGGCAAATCTGTGACAATGTGTATATTGCCACGGACGACGGCAGTCTCGGGACCAAAGGTTTTGTGACCACAGTTCTGCAGGATCTGGTCAGTCAGAAAGACTATGTGGAATGTATCGCAATAGGCCCGCTGATCATGATGAAAAACGTGGTTGCCGTTACCCGTCCCCTTCAGCTTCCGACTATGGTTTCCCTGAATCCCATTATGGTGGACGGAACCGGAATGTGCGGTGGCTGCCGTGTCAGCATCGGAGATGAAACAAAGTTCGCCTGTGTTGACGGCCCTGATTTTGACGGTTTCCTGGTCGATTTCGATGAATGTATGAAACGCCAGCGCTTTTATGTGGAAGAAGAACACCAGTGCAAAATCGGAAGGGGTGCATGACCATGGCAGCAAAGAATATGAGTAAGACAAAACTTCCGATGCCCGAACAGGCACCTGATGTCCGGAATAAAAATTTCGATGAAGTCGCGCTTGGCTATACACCGGAAATGGCAGTCGAAGAAGCCGGACGCTGCCTGAATTGCAAAAACAAACCCTGCGTGGACGGATGTCCCGTCGGTGTCCCCATCCCTTCTTTTATCGAACAAGTCGCAGCCGGAGATTTTGAAGCTGCCTATCAGATTCTGATTCAGGAAAATGCACTTCCCGCCATCTGCGGCCGGGTCTGCCCTCAGGAAAGCCAGTGCGAAGGCAAATGTGTACGCGGGATTAAAGGCGAACCCGTCGCTATTGGCCGACTGGAAAGATTTGTCGCAGATTATCATATGGCTCACTCAAAGCCAGTGACAGCAGAAATCAAAAAGAACGGAAAAAGAGTGGCTGTAATCGGCTCCGGTCCTTCCGGACTGACCTGCGCCGGCGAGCTGGTACGAATGGGATACGACGTAACCGTATTTGAAGCCCTGCACAAGGCAGGCGGCGTACTCAGTTACGGCATTCCGGAATTCCGTCTGCCCAAGAAACTGG
>JBMNSG010000162.1:0-4667 GCA_050945075.1 Eubacteriaceae bacterium
GAAGACGCCTATAATGATAGATTTTCAGATATTATACGTCAATTTAACAAAGAAGAGAAAATGATTGCTACAGTTTGCGTAGCAGCCTTAGCCCTTGGGAAAAGTGGTGTATTATCAGGAAGAAATGCTACTACATACCATTTGCATGACGGGTACAGGCAAAAGCAACTTTTGAATTTTGGTGCAAATGTAATCAACGAACCAATTGTAACAGATAAAAATATTATTACCTCGTACTGTCCGGAAACTGCTTCAGGAGTTGCTTTTGAGTTACTAAAAGCTTTAACGTCCGAAGAACAAATGAAAATAGTAAAAGAAGCAATGGGGTTTTAATGCTTGTAGTATGTATGAGCATCATTCGCATCTTGACTAATTCCGATTGAGAAATGACATAATTTAAGGGATATAAAATCTGTTATAGTTTATTATTAAATTCTTCGCTAACCCTTATAAATACTAACTTTTCTGTGAGTGTACTTTCCCTTATATCTTCCCTTGTGTTATATCGTATTAAACGACTTTACGAACACTCGTGAGGGCAAAAATAAGGGAAGCAAAATCTGATAACACATTATAATAAAAATGAACGGACTATGTGAACTGATTGAAATGCTTTTAATATTTTAGGAAAGGACACAGATAAAATGAATGTGATATTTGCGGAATACAATATGTATCACAACAGCATAGATATAGCCACAACAGCAGGGTATCTTCTGCGAATTGATTGTGGAAAAGCGGAGGATGGATTGAAAACAACCCCTGGCTCTGAATGTGCATTAAACGCACTTGCGATAGATGAACCTCTGGAGTATGCAAAACTGTATCTGGATGGCAATATGCAGATGTGGGTAGATGCAGAGGATTCATTGGAATTATGGTAACAAGTTTGAATCATCGAATCCGAATTTTTACGATTAAATACATATTTTATTGTTACGACACATTTATACATTAACAAACATCAATGTATATGATATTCTTATTGATGTTAAGAGAAAGGAGTAGATAAAGCATGGGTTATAGAGATGATGTGCGAATGGTCAAAGCACTGGCAGATGAAAACAGGCTTGCAATTCTTGAATTGTTGCAGGATGGTGAGAAATGCGGATGTGTTCTCTTGGAAGAACTTCATATTACACAACCTACCTTGTCGCACCACATGAAAGTGCTTTGCGATGCTGGCATCGTGGATAGCTACAAGGACGGAAAGTGGATGCACTACTCTCTTTCGTTAGAAGGAAGCAAGCAGTTATTTGATTTGGTACAGCGTTATACAATTAGTGAAAACGAATACCAGAGTTATAAAAAATGCGATTCCTGTAGAGGGGAATAAGATAAGGCAATCTTCGGATTGCCTATATCATAATCCTATATATAGACACATATAAATGTATGAATGAAATGGAGAATGTTTTTATGAATGCGTTAAAAGCAATAGGAGAATTTATCCAAAATCAAGTTTTGGGTATGAAGTGGCTGAATGCACGGATTGGAGATATGCTTAACGGTTTGGGACTTGATGTAACCGGGCGAGTTGGTGGCAGTGTGCAGTTCTTTATATATGATGTTGTAAAAATTACAATCCTTCTGTGCTTCCTTATTTTCATGCTTTCTTATATTCAGAGTTTCTTTCCGCCTGAAAGAAGCAAGAAAATCATGGGAAGATTTCACGGTGTATGGGCAAACATCATCGGTGCTTTACTTGGCACGGTAACACCGTTTTGTTCTTGCTCATCAATTCCACTTTTTATTGGCTTTACAAGTGCAGGATTACCGTTAGGTGTTACTTTCTCATTCCTAATTTCTTCGCCAATGGTTGACCTTGGATCACTTGTCCTTCTGATGAGTATTTTCGGTTGGAAGATTGCCATTGTATATGTCATAGTCGGTCTAATTGTTGCTGTTGTCGGCGGTACGATTATTGAGAAACTCCACATGGAAAATCAAGTGGAAGAATTTATCCGCAAAGCATCTGCTGTGGATATTGAATCAGAAGAACTGACCGTTCACGATAGATTGGTATATGCGAAAGACCAAGTGGTGGATACATTCAAAAAGGTATTTCCTTACATTCTGATTGGCGTTGGCATTGGAGCTGTCATTCACAACTGGATTCCTGAAGAATGGATTGAAAAGGTTCTCGGTTCAAATAATCCTTTTGGTGTTGTGCTGGCTACATTCCTTGGTATTCCAATTTACGCTGATATTTTCGGTACAATCCCTGTCGCAGAAGCTCTGCTTTCTAAAGGCGCACAGCTTGGTACGGTTTTGTCCTTTATGATGGCGGTAACCACCTTGTCTTTGCCTTCGCTGATTATGTTGCGTAAAGCTGTAAAGCCGAAGTTGCTTGCTACCTTTATTGCAATCTGTACCATCGGTATCATTCTGGTAGGATATGGTTTCAACATATTTCAATATCTATTTATTTAATAGCGGTAATCAAAAATGGCTTACATCGCTGCTTGGCGATTGGCATACATAAATAACATTTAGGAGGACTTTACAATGAATTTATTTGGTAAGAAAAAAGAAGAAACAAAGGCAGCACCTGCGTGTGCTTGCAACGGAAATGCAGTAGAGATGGAAGCTGACAACATGGCAACAGGCTGTGGCTGTACAGCAACGGAAAATTCATGCTGTGGAGCTGCTACTGACGGCATCTGCTGCATTAAGGTACTTGGTTCAGGCTGCAAGTCCTGCCATGCACTTTATGAAAATGTGCAGGAAGCCGTGAAAACAATGAATCTGAACATTGAAACTGAGTATGTGACAGATATGGAAAAGGTCGTAAGCTACGGTGTAATGAGTACCCCTGCCCTTGTTGTCAATGAAAAGGTTGTTTCTATGGGCAAGGTACTGAAAGCCACAGATGTAGAAAAACTGCTCCATAAGTTGGGATTCTAAAGGAGGTGCATCATGAGCAGATAGAAAAGTGAAATTAGCTTTTTTAATCGCTACCTGACAGTCTGGGTGTTTCTGTGCATGGTGGCAGGTGTTTTAATTGGGAAATTTCTGCCTGCCGTCCCTGCCTTTATGAATCATCTGACGATTTACGGCATCTCTATTCCTATTGCCATTCTCATCTGGGTGATGATTTACCCCATTGAAGAAATATTCATATTTGAGGAGGAAAAGTAATGGATAACAAGAAAACATGCCCCGTATGCGGGAACGAAGAAACAAAGCAGGGAAAGCTCCACGGAGTAGCAACACTTCACTCGTTGGACGCTCGTGTTGGCGTTGGCGGATCGGATCTCATTTTCACTTTCTGTTCCAAGTGCGGCGAGGTTTTGAGCATTAAAGTTGACAAACCGGATATCATCAAATAAAAACAGCAACCGAATAACCACCGCTTTTATCTGAAACCAGCAGCGGCTGTAGTTTCGGCAAGATGTGCGGGAACGACAGCTGCCTGGGATCAGATCAACAAGTATTTCGGGCTTATGCAGATGCCTGTGGTGACTTACCAGTACTGGAATATTGTCCACGGGACCTGTCCGGAAGATGTTATTCAGGATCTGGAAGGTCTGCAGACTATGCGGACACTGGCACGTAATATGGCATTTATGCTCAAATGTAAGGAAGCCGGACTTAAAAACGGAGTGGCGATACCGGAACGGGAAGCGGCGGTATTCACGAATTTCATCCGGTAATAAAAGGTATAATGACAGGTATATAGATGCTCTGGCTGATGCTTCAGAAAACAGGAGAAAAGAACATGAATGAACTGATTGCCTGCTGCGGATTGAATTGTGAAACGTGCGATGCGCGTATTGCTACTGTGAATGATGACAATGAACTGCGGGAAAAGACGGCGAGGCTCTGGGCTGAGATGAACCAGGTGCCTATTACGGCTGAGATGATTAACTGTATGGGGTGCCGGGCTGATGGTGTGAAAACGCCGTATTGTGATAGTTTATGTATGATCCGGCAGTGTGTGCTGGAGAAGAAGTTTGATACCTGCGGGGACTGTCCGGAGATGGAAAGCTGCGATAAGGTGGGGATGATTCTTAACAGCAATGCGGAAGCACGGGCGAATCTTGGTGCGGTGAAATAATGGATGGAGAGGAAGACGTTTCTTTTGAGAAGAAACGTCTTTTTGTGCGCTCAGTAATGGTTATTTAGACATTAGAAATATTTGAGTCTAACAAAAATTGACCATTTTCAGACAAGTTGCGCGAATAGGGCACGGTAATTGCATTGCTGATACTCCATCTCAGTATTAGTATAAAAGACCTCACTTTGATAATACGCAGACATATGACTTTTATAACTTGATTATCATTAATTTAAAATATATATTCAATATTAAATGTTTTTAAAATTAAAAGCAATATCATGTATAATAAATTTAGATAAGTTATATGAATTCAAAGAATTTAATTCAATATTGAAAGGATAAAAGAAATTGAATATTTTTGATTTTTTATCTACAGAGACAGGAGCAACAACAATATCTTTTGTTATAGCATTGATTACATCACTTATAACGTCGAGTTTTACATTTTTGCAATTTCAAAAGAAGAGTCAAGACGAACATATTACTGGAGAACGAGAGAAATGGAGGGAAAAGCTGCGACAAATAGCAGTTGATCTAGATTCAATTGATTTAGAAGCAGAATGTTTTAATATTGTTGAACTTTCATCTTTGATTACATCTTTAA
>JBMNSG010000163.1:0-4657 GCA_050945075.1 Eubacteriaceae bacterium
GGATTAGGACACTATATTAACTGGAGATTTCGTAATGATGAGGATAATCCATTAATTTAGAAGATGCGAAATTGTTATGAAAAATCGTGATATATACCTATTAAGTCAAAACAAAACCCCGGTTATTAAATCATTAATAACCGGGGTAAAAAACTTAATTACGTCACTGTACTATTATTGGTATTAAAGTCGAAATAAGATATCCTTCATTTACCTAAACATTCTTAATAAAAGTCTCAATCTTCGATAACATGTTTGTTACCTTCTTTGTCTATTCAAAGTATCGTGTTAGATATCTACTTCTTCCCTGTCTTTTCGTCGTATCCGTCCGAGCTTTCCGCAGCCTTCGACAGTCTTTCATTAGCGGTTTTCAGTTCGTATACCTGGGCCTTATGTTCATCTTTCACAAACGGAACGGAGCCGCCAATACCGAAATACTTTTCAAAAAAGCCTTTGAGCCTGTCAATAACGCCCTGTTTTTTTCTGGCTCTGTCGTTACCGCCAAAACGTGATGCCGGTGGCATGATCCTGTCAATATCGGTTCCAGCAGTTTTAATTTCACCGTCTCTGAATGCATTATCGAGATACCGACGGGTATCCTCCGGCTTCAGCTTTTCTTCCTGAATAATGGTATCAAGTTCCTGGTCACGTTCCTGGACTACATAATCGTTCCAACCGCTGATAATATCATCCACATCGTTGACGGATGCGATAAAGTTTTCGATCAGTTCTTTTTTACTTCGCAGTTCCGGACTTGCGTTAATCGCCTTGTCGATGGTGACCAGGACTTCCTTGTCGTCACACTGGGCATCATGGTATTTCTTGACCAGCATCAAGATATAATCGATGTTGATCTCAACCTGCTTGATCAATTCAATTTCGAAGACAATATCGTCTGTTACATCGACACCGTCGCCGTGTCCATGCCTGTGTATCCAACCTTCACGAATATCGATATACCGGCCTGTGTAGTCCTGCATATCGCGGTCATTCAGCAATTCACTGCCTCTGAATTCATCAAAGGAACGCAGAAGATTGGTCATACGGAGAATAGCCCCGAACAGGTTAATAAACTCTTTTTCCTTTTCTTCACCGGTAACAGGCGGACCTGTGAGCGGGAATTTTTCTATCAGTTCATCGATCATGTCCCGATAGCCCGGCATTTCTCTGCCATCATCGGATGTATATCCGTTGTAATAATCTTTGAAGCTTTTGAGCAGGACAACCCCGCCGGCATCTTTATCTCCAAACAGAGAGATGGCACTGTCCACCCGTTTCTGCAGATTACGGAAACAGACGATATTCCCGAATGTCTTGATGGAGTTGAGGATACGGTTGGTTCTCGAAAACGCCTGAATCAGCCCGTGCATCTTCAGATTCTTATCCACCCACAGGGTATTGAGCGTTGTCGCATCAAAACCAGTCAGGAACATGTTCACCACAATCAGCAGGTCCAGTTCCTTGTTCTTCATACGCAGCGAGACATCTTTGTAATAATTCTGAAATTTTTCACTCGATGTATCGTAGTTGGTATGAAACATTTCGTTATAGTCACGGATCGCATCTTCCAGAAAATCACGTGAGTTCTGATCAAGAGCAGAAGTATCTTCCGAATTTTCTTCATCCAGAATTCCGTCCGCTTCCGGCTCGTTAGCACCGTAGCTGAAGATCATGGCAATGCGCAGCTTTTTTGTCGGATCCGCCGCCATCTGCTTCTTGAATTCCTGATAATACAGCTTCGCCATCGGTACGGATGATACCGCAAAAATCGAGTTGAATCCGCTGATGCGCTGCTTGTTCTTGATTTCTTCTACCGTACCTCGCCCGGCTGATGCGACGTCTCCGACATTGACCAGGGTATCGAAAATATAGGTCTTGTCTCCGCGGTAGGTCTTCTGGTCAAAATGCTCCAGAATATATTTGGTAATAAGCGCAATCCGCTGCGGCGCCATCATCGCCTTTTCGCGGTTGATGCTCCAGACCATCTCATCATCGATTTCTTCGTCCATGTCCATAGTCTTGATGTAATCCACACGGAACGGCAGCACGTTTTTATCATTTATTGCATCGACTATGGTGTAGGTGTGAAGCTGATCGCCAAAAGTCTGCCCGGTCGTAAAGAATTGTGTATTCTTCACGCCCCCTGAATTGACCGCAAAAATAGGCGTGCCGGTGAAACCAAACAGATGATACTTTTTAAAATGCCTGATAATGGCGTTATGCATGTCGCCGAACTGACTGCGGTGGCATTCATCAAAAATAATAACCACATGCTTGTTATAAATCGGATGAGTACTGTTCTTTTTAATAAAAGTTGACAACTTCTGGATAGTCGTGATGATAATCCGGGCATCGTCATCTTCCAGCTGCCTGGTGAGAACTGCGGTAGATGTATTGCTGTTGGCGGCCCCTTTTTCAAAACGGTCATACTCTTTCATGGTCTGGTAATCCAGATCCTTGCGGTCTACTACGAACAGGACCTTATCGATATAAGGAAGCTGTGAAGCCAGTCTTGCCGTTTTAAAAGATGTCAGTGTTTTCCCTGAACCGGTGGTGTGCCAGATATAACCGCCGCCTGCCACACTGCCGTATTTTTTATAGTTGTTGGCAATTTCAATCCGATACAGGATCCGTTCAGTCGCCGTAATCTGATACGGGCGCATAACCATCAGCAGGTCTTCCGATGTAAAGATGCAGTATCGGGTCAGAATATTGAGCAGCGTATGTTTGGCAAAAAATGTTCTGGTAAAATCTATCAGATCCGGAATGACCCGGTTGCCAGCATCCGCCCAAAAGGAAGTGAATTCAAAACTATTGCTTGTTTTGCCTTTTCCCGGGTTGCCGTTCTCTGCATTTTTTACGGTTCTGAATCGGGTGCTGTTGGAATAATACTTGGTATTGGTCCCGTTTGAGATCACAAAGATCTGAACGTATTCATAAAGACCGCAGCCTGCCCAGAACGAATCCCGCTGATATCGTTCTATCTGATTGAACGCTTCTCTGATTGGTATCCCGCGCCGTTTCAGTTCAATATGAACCAGAGGCAGACCATTTACCAGAATCGTAACATCATAACGGTTGTCGTATGTGGCTCCTTCATCTTTTCCGATCACATACTGATTGATCACCTGCAGACAGTTATTGTGAATATTCTTCTTGTCGATAAGCATGATATTCTTGGACGAACCATCATCACGCCTGAGTACCTGGACGTAGTCCTCCTGAATTTTCCGTGTCTTATCGACAATGGTTTCATTGGGTTTGGCAATGCAGTTCTCAAAGAACTGCTCCCATTCACTGTTGCTGAACTGATAGTTATTCAGCAATTCAAGTTTTTTCCGAAGATTGGTTATCAGATCCTTTTGTGTATGGATCGGTAAATAATCATAGCCCTGCTGGCAGAGCATCTGAATCAGTTCTTTTTCCAGGTCCGCCTCGCTCTGGTAAGATGCAGAGCGGGCTTTGACCGGTTCATATTCCGTAACAACCGTATTTTCGGAAGTTTCGGCTACAACATTAAAATATGACACTATGCTTTCGCCTCCTTAAAGGTAAGCAGTTTATCACGATAGTATTCGTACTGTTTCTGACGTGCTTCGATTTCTGCTGGGATACCCGTGGTGATATCGTTACAGAGAGAATCGAAACGATCGAGTATTGAGACAATGCGGGCTTGTTCTTGAATAGATGGAATTATTATTTCTGTCTTGCCTAAATTATCATTATACAAACGAGCTATCGTTCCACCAGTTGAAACAGTCCATGGTTGCAGCTGATAATAATAATAAAGGTAAGAATTCAAAACGATCGATTCATCATTATCAATCCATACAATGTTGGAATCCTGATAATAAGCTGGTTCGCCATTATACACAACAGTTCTTCCGATAGTTCCCGCAGCAGAGATCAGAATATCGCCTTTTTTAGGATAAGGATAACTACTCTTATATTTTTCATATATCTTTTGCGAAATGAATGCTGTAGGTTCTTTTCCGAAAGTTCCTATTTTATAAAAAGGTACATCACCTTGTGTATTTGTTTCCGCTTTCATTATTCGTTTACACATCGAAACTTTTCCTATATCTTTAAGACTAATAGAAATAGTCTCAAATATATATTGACAAAGTCTAATTAGCGAGTTATGCTTGCTGCCTGCTGCCTGCTGCCTGCTGCCTGCTGCCTGCTGCCTGCTGCCTGCTGCCTGCTGCCTGCTGCCTGCTGCCTGCTGCCTGCTGCCTGCTGCCTGCTGGCCGATTATCTTGCCAGTCGCGGCATATGTCAAGAGAGCATCACGATAATACTCATATTGTTTTTCACGTGCTTCGATCTCTGCAGGAAGACCGATATTTAGATCAGAACAGATGGATTCGAAGTTGTCGAGAACCTTCACTAAACGATTTTGTATTTCCAATGGAGGTAATGGAATCTTATACTTCAATAATTTCTGATTATCCAATGAATCTACAGTTCCACCTTGTTTCTTAGTTGCAACACGTATATCTTCTGAATAAGCCTGTAACGCATGAAATACATATCTCGAAGAAATACCTTCTCCTGGTGTAAGTGCTTTAATATCCTGATTGATTGTTGTTCTAAAAGGAATATATGAAACGGGAAGCGTATGTTTTAAAATTCCAGATCTAACGACAATTGCTAC
>JBMNSG010000164.1:0-4619 GCA_050945075.1 Eubacteriaceae bacterium
AGTAGATGATCGGGAACGGTTCGCCCCAGTAACGCTGGCGGTTAAATGCCCAGTCCTTCATCTTGTAGTTAACCGTCTTTTTGCCGAGCTTGTTTTCGTCCAGCCATTCGATCATCCTGGGAATGGCTTCTTTGACCTGCATTCCGTTCAGGAATCCGGAATTGACCATTTCTCCGGCTGATGTATCGGTATACGCTTCTTTTTCGATATCCCCGCCTTTGATGACTTCGATAATAGGGAGATCGAACTTCCTGGCAAAATCGTAGTCACGGGTATCGTGAGCCGGTACGGCCATGATTGCACCGGTTCCGTAACCCATCATGACATAATCGGCGATAAATATCGGAATTTCTTTCCCGGTTACCGGGTTGATAGCAGAAATTCCTTCCAGTCTGACCCCGGTTTTGTCCTTGGCCAGCTGAACACGTTCGAATTCAGTCTTCTTCTGGGCATCTTCCCGGTATTTGTGAACCGCGTCCATATTGGTGATGCGGTTTTCATTTTCTTCAATCAGCGGATGTTCCGGAGCGATGACCATAAAAGTTGCACCGAAAAGTGTATCCGGACGGGTGGTGAAAACCGTCAGCTTCTGATCTGAATCCTTGATGTTAAAATCGACTTCCGCGCCAATGGATTTCCCGATCCAGTTTTCCTGTTCGAGCTTGATACGCGGGAGATAATTGACATCGTCCAGACCCTGGAGCAGTTTTTCTGCATATTCTCTGATTTTCAGGAACCAGACATCCTTGTCCAGCTGAATAACATCGGAACCGCAGCGGTCGCATTTTCCTTCACGAAAATCTTCGTTGGAAAGCACTACCTTACAGCCAGTGCAGAAATTAACGTAAGTGTGGTCACGGAAAGCCAGACCCGCCTTATAAAGCTGAAGGAAAATCCACTGTGTCCATTTGTAATATTCCGGATCAGTTGTGTCAATTTCACAATCCCAGTCAAAGGAATAACCGATTCGTTTCAGCTGTTTGGTAAAGGTGGCAATGTTTTTATCGGTAACGGTACGCGGATGCTGACCGGTCTGGATAGCATAGTTTTCAGTCGGCAGACCAAAAGCATCCCAGCCAATCGGAAACAGCACATTATAGCCTTCCATACGTCTCTTTCTGGAAATTACTTCCAGTGATGTATAGGCTCTGACATGACCGACATGCAGACCGACACCCGATGGATACGGGTATTCGACCAGGCCGTAAAATTTCTTCTTTCCGCAGGAGGGATCTTCAATCGCGAAGCTGTCGTGATCTTCCCAGTATTTCTGCCATTTTTCTTCGATCTTCTGAGGATCGTATCTGAGTTCTCTGTTTGTTTTCAATGAGGCTCCAATCGTTTCTGTCTATTCTTCCGGATATTCCGGGTATTGTTTTTAACAGTACATTTAATTTTATATTTCCGTTTACATACTGTCAACAAAAAGCCCTGTATAAGCAGGATTCAGAGAATTTGTGGTTAAATAAAGAGAACAGCTCTCCGACAAAAGAAAAAACATTTTCTTATGTTGGAGAGCTGTTCAAAACACTCATAATTTCACTGCTAAATTTTTTTAGAATTAATTTACAAACTGATTTTTTAGAGTAGTCCCTTTGTCGTCCAAGCTGTTCCGTTAAGCCGTTCCTCTTGCATTGTTGCCATATCAAGTGCTTTTCCAAATGCCTTAAAACTACTTTCCGCAATATGATGATTATTGATACCGGCTAATTGCCTGATATGCAAATTCATTAGAGACATGTAAGACACAGCATAAAAAAAGTCGTGTACCATTTCTGCATCCATTGTTCCAATTTTAGGAACAGTAAACTGGGCATCATACGAAAAGTAAGGTCTGCCTGATAAATCAATCGCACAAAGAACCAGTGCCTCATCCATTGGCAATATAGCGCTTCCATATCTTTTTATAGCCTTTTTTTCTCCGACGGCTTTTTTAATTGCTTCACCCAAAACAATACCGCAATCTTCTATTGTATGATGGGAATCAATTTCCAAGTCTCCATCACAGGATAAATCAAGATCGAATAATCCATGACGTGCAAAACCGTTAAGCATATGATCAAAAAAAGGAACACCGGTGTTAATATTACATAAACCGCTTCCATCAAGATTTAATGTCAGAGTGATATCAGTTTCCTTTGTCACCCTATTGACTGTCGCAATTCTGGATTCCATTCTTTTCTCCTATCTGTGCATTCCTGCTGTAAAATAATACTCTGCCCCAATATAATAACAATCCACATGATATAGTGGGATACCGTTTTCGAGATCAACTGTACACTGCATTTTCAGGACTGGTGAATAATGACTGATACCAAGACTTGTTTGAATTGCCGTACCGGGTAATTCAGCTTCCAGTTTCATTCGGCCATTGCCCATTTGAAAGTGGTAGACATCTTCATATATTTTATAAAGCGAACTATGATTATCCAGATACTTCTGAATATCAGGACAAAGCTTTTGCGGTACATAAGCAATTTCATAAGCCATAGGTTTTTTATCACCTTTACGAATTCGAGTAATAATATAACACTTTTCATCGTCTTCAAGATTCAGCTCTTCTCGTATATATTTATTTGAAATCACTTCCAGAACAACTGAAACAAATTCAGAAGACGGTTCAATGCCGCGCGCTATCATTTGTTCAGAAAAACTTTCAAGCCTTGTTAAAGGATAATCAGATTTCTTCGACTTGACAAAAGAACCAACAGCTGTTTTTTTAATAATATAGTCTTCATTTTCCAGTTTATTAAAGGCCTTTCGAACAGTATCGCGACTGACACCGTACTCTTCCTGATACTCTTTTTCTGTTTTCAGCTTGTCCGAAGGCTGAAATTCTCCGCTTTCAATTTTGTCTCTGATATCTTTATATATCGACAAATAACGGAATTTTGCTTTTTTTTCGCTCATTCCCGATCCCTCAAATTTTTTATATCAACATTTTATCAAAGAAGAAATTGAAATGCCTTCAATAAATAAAGCACTTTATTCAAATGCTCTTCTTAATGCTTTCCCGAATGCACAAAAAATCATTTTATTCTCATCGATCCTGACTGCCATAGAATCAAACGATAATCGTAATTTAGCGCATCTAGCCATACTTTTAAAAAAAGATATAATCTTTAACCCACCATCTTCTTCAATGTTATCCGATTGAGTTAAAATTTCAAAATACCAGTCCATTCTGCTTGGAAGCTGTACTGTACATCTAGCTTCTGATCTTTCATTATCTACAGTAGCGCAGCCTATTCCTTTAAAATTTTTAAGCAATTCGCATTGCCTGCAGATCGCTTCTGAAAACAGTATGCCCAGAGCTTCAATATATTGAATATTATCGGACTCATGCTTCTCACCGGAAACTGTCAAATTTATTTGGGCTGCACTGGCAAATTCTTTCAAAAACTCTTCTACCTCACTATCTTTTAAATCGAGATAACATTCACCATTTCCATTAAGCTTCCATTCCAGTTTAAATGGATAATCTTTAATTGTTTTATCTATCAGTACTTTTTCCATAATTTGACGCCTTTTTATAAAAAACTGAAAATCAGAAATATTATAATTTAAAAATGCCGATGAAGCATTCACCCCATCGGCATTAAGATCAATACAGGTCAGATATTCAGAAAATCTTTAATCGCACTATCAACTGCCTGTTCAGCCATCTTATCTATAGATGTACCAATTACTAAAATATTAACACCTGTATCCTTGAATGCTTTGAAATTTGTCAAATTAATTCCGCCTTCCGCAAGAGTAGGCACATTAACACTTTCAACCATTGCGCACAGTCTTTCTTTTAGAAATGGATGAATTTCACCAGCTGCTACACCTTCGTAACTCATCCCGGTCATCATACCGATCATATCGGTTCCAATTTCCTCCATTTTTTTAGCAACTTTGGCAACTTCTTCGGGGGTATCAGCAGAAATTCCAAAAGTATGCAGATCAGTCGGTAATCCGATATAAGCATCTACACAAAGACCATATTTATGAGCCGTTCTGACCATATCTTCCAGATCTTCAAGGCTTGATTTATGTGTATGCAAGCCGTCTGCTCCACTTCTGGACATAAGCAAAAAATCTTCTTCTGAAATAGGGGTAGGCAGTATTTCAGTAAACCCACCAGGAATACCAACTGTAATATAAACATCATTTCCTACAACATTTCTGACTCCTTGGGTTACTGCAGCCATTTGAGGAACTGTTATTTCATGACGAACACATTCTGCTTCATGCATGGAAGTAATTCCCTTATAACCTCTTGCCAACACATAAGCCGGATGATTCGGTTCCAACATGGAAGCACCCGCGTCCACAGCTGCTTTTGCAAGACGGGCATCGTCGCCTGTCATTCCAGTACTGAGAATCGTATGACCATTTCCCTTTTCTATCGCTTTTGTGACTTTTTGCATACTGAACTGCATTTTTCTCTTCATATCGTTATTAAACATAATTAATACTCCTTTTTATTTATCTAATTTTTCTGTGGTGTTGTGGTTGTAACCAGATGCTATGCTAAATATATCTTCTGAAAATCTGTTTATTTAGATCATTGAGATCTTTCCCGAAAGAACCGAAATATAAATATTATCCTTAACATAGGGAGAAGTTGTTCT
>JBMNSG010000165.1:0-4605 GCA_050945075.1 Eubacteriaceae bacterium
CAGTAAGCTCAGGACAAAGGACAGAGTCCGGCAGCATATGCAGGAGTTGGCGCTGCGCTACCCCAACGCAGGGTACGGACCATCCTTTCTACAATGGGCCATGTCCGGGAATCCGCAGCCCTATGGCAGCTGGGGAAATGGTTCGGCGATGCGGGTTTCTTCAGTCGGCTGGCTGTGTAACAGCATGGAAGATGTTCTCGAATTTGCAGAACTCACGGCCAGTGTTACACATAACAGCAGCGAAGGTGTTAAAGGAGCACAGGCGATTGCAGGTGCAGTTTTTATAAGCCGGGACGGGGCTTCTAAATCAAGAATCAAAAGTTTTGCGGAGAATACGATCGGGTATGATCTGAGTGATTCGGCAATCGATCAGATCAGGAAGACCGTAGCAGAAAAACCCGGATACGGTGTAAGCTGTATGATGTCCGTTCCACTCGCGTTTGATGCGTTTCTGAAGAGTGATAATTATGAAGGTACAGTCCGGAATGCAGTAGCCGGGGGTGTAGATACAGACACGGTGGCAGATATGGCGGGCAGCATGGCTGAAGCCGGTTTTGGCATTCCCTACAAACTGAGGCAGCAGGGGATGGCGTATCTTGACAAATATCTGCTGGATATCTATAATCAGTATTTAGCTTATCTGGACATATAAAAAAAGATTCCGTTCCGGAATCTTTTTTTATATGATTTAAGGCAGAATTGTTGAACTGTTAAGAGGGATTTCCATACGGATCCTGTTTTTCAGCTTCTCAGAATTCCGCTGGCAGTCCCGATAATCCGAATGTTTTCTGCGGGAACAACTTCATGTTCTTGTTCTCCGGTGAAGGAGAGACAGACCGTATCGCCTTCATCCTGCCGCAGTATACACAGAATCAGTTTCCCTTCGGCTTCGACAAGTACCGGTTCTCCCGGTCTGGGTGAATTGCTTCTGACAATCTGAACGACATCGTCTTTATTGAACGGTTCGCACATTGACCAGTCCTGGACGGAAATCAGAATTTTTGAACCTTCCGGCTGTTCTGTAACCGAACCGAGTGTTGCACCGGGCTTGTCTTCAGAAGGATTAAAGAGTTTTACATTACCATTTTTCAGCATAGGGAACACTCCGTTTCTTAATTCAGCGGTCTAACCGCACAAGGAAAGATATGAAGGATTTCAAAAACATTGACTACCAGTTCGATAAGCTCGTGATGCTTGTCAGTCAGTCCGCTCAGCGTGAAAAAGATCCACACGACCTCGAATACCTGGAATGGCTCAGAAGCAAACTCGAAGCGATTCTTGTGGAAAGTCACCAGAAACAAATCGATCTCGATTCCTGATCTTCTGATATTATTATACACGAGTATTCTTAAATACCGGATTCCGAATTCAAAACAGAGGGAGATATGATAGAAAAACTGTCGAATCTGACAAAGAAACAAAAACTGATTACTTTGATTACCGGAGGCGTGCTGATTCTTCTGCTTCTGATTTTCATTATCAACTATTTTGTGGAAATCAACAGGGAAAATGCAACTTCAATCGTAAAAGGTGTCGATGTATCTGCTTATCAGGGAGATATTGACTGGAAAACACTCGAAAGCCAGGATATTTACTTCGCCTATATCAAGGCAACCGAAGGCCAGGATTATACAGATGAGAAATTTGAAACCAACTGGAAAAATATTGATTCGACAGGGATCCGCAAGGGTGCTTACATGTTCTATATGTTCGATGAAGATGGAAAGAAACAGGCGGATTATTTCATTAAACAGGTAGATAACGATAAAGACAATCTGCCGCCAGTCATTGATTTTGAACTGTATGGCGACTATCTGAATAACCCGCTTGATAAAAGTCAGGTTCTCGATAACCTCAATAAAACGGTTCAGGCACTTAAAGATAATTATGATAAAGAACCGATTATCTATACAAATTATCTGACATACAATACGTATCTGAAAAATGATTTCAAGGAACTCGATATCTGGATCTGTGATCTTGACGAAGCAGAACCGGATTTGAGCGGTTCGCACAGCTGGAAGTTCTGGCAGTACAGTCAGAGAGGCATTCTTTCCGGTTATTCAGGCAGTGAACGGTTTATTGATATGAACATTTACAATGGATCGCTCAGGGATTTTAACAAGGAATACTGATCCGGGATGGATCAGGGAGGACAATAGAATGGACTACAATCAAAAAGCACTCGAGCTTCATGAAAAACTGCACGGAAAAATTGCAACAGCGGCTAAGGTTTCGGTCGACACTCCGGAAATGCTGAGTACAGCTTATACTCCCGGCGTCGCAGAACCCTGCAGAAAAATTGCTGCTAACCCGGAAGACGTTTATAAATATACTGGCAAAGGAAATCTTGTCGCAGTGGTAACCGACGGTTCTGCTGTACTGGGGCTGGGGAATATCGGACCGGAAGCTGCACTGCCGGTCATGGAAGGCAAAGCGCTCCTGTTTAAGGAATTTGGAGATGTCGATGCTGTTCCGATTTGCCTTGATACACAGGATACAGATGAAATCATCAACGCAACAGCTGCGATCGCGCCCGGGTTTGGCGGGATTAACCTGGAAGATATCGCGGCTCCGCGCTGCTTCGAAATTGAAAAAAGACTTCAGGACAAGCTTTCAATACCGGTTTTTCACGATGATCAGCATGGTACAGCCATCGTGGTTTCTGCTGCGGTGATCAACGCTGCACGTTTAGCCGGGAAAAAACTGGAAGACATGAAAGCGGTCATTAACGGTGATGGGGCTGCAGGTTCTGCCATTGCCCGTATGCTGCTCTCGCTGGGAACAGGGCAGGTGCTCGTGCTCAATGCTGACGGTATCCTCTGTCCGGACGATGACCGTCTTGATCCGGCCAGAAAACAGCTGGCCGCAGACACCAATCCCGGCGGAATTTCCGGAAAACTTGCTGATGCCCTCAACGGAGCAGATGTTTTTGTCGGTGTTTCTGTAGGGAATATTGTCACAGCAGAAATGATCTCGAAAATGGCGGATAAGGCGGCAGTTTTTGCCATGGCCAATCCGACTCCGGAAATCATGCCGGAAGAATCGAAAAAGGGCGGTGCCTTCATTATCGGAACAGGCAGATCCGATTATCCCAATCAGATCAATAATGTTCTGGCGTTTCCGGGTATATTTAAAGGGGCTCTTCAGGCAAGAGCGGGACGTATTACCGAAGATATGAAACGGGCAGCTGCTTTTGCACTGGCACAGGTACTGAACAGTGACGAGCTCAGCACTGACAAGGTCCTGCCGGATGCATTTGACAGCAGAGTGGCACCGGCTGTTGCACAGGCTGTTGCCGGAGCGTGGGAAGGCAGATAATGAAAACAAAAAAGGAACGGTCAATTCGTGCAGCCAAGGCTGCGGCAGTCGTACTGGTGGATACGCTTGCTATACTTTCGATGTGCCTGACCTTTTTTATCGTACAGACATTCAAGTTCAACAAGCGCAGGAGTAAGAATTCTGCAGATCAGGTTCAATAATTTGTATACATAAAACAACAAAAAGCATCCGGCAGCATACCGGATGCTTTTTTCTTATGATATAGTTTAATAAGCAGAAGTGAGAGAGGAGAATGAATGGATATATCTTCAATTATTGCAGCAGTAAATAACTTTGTCTGGGGACCAGTTATGCTGGTCTTTCTTGTAGGTACAGGTGTATTTCTTACAATCCGGCTTAAATTCCTGCCCTGGCGGAATCTCCCGCATGCTCTTCATGAGGTTTTTTCTAAAAAAGACAATCAGGAAGAAAAGCAGAAGGGTGATATAACCCCGTTTCAGTCTTTGATGACAGCCCTGGCGGCTACTATCGGCACCGGGAATATCGTCGGAGTCGCAACAGCCATGGTTCTGGGTGGTCCCGGCGCTATCGTCTGGATGTGGATTTCCGCTCTGTTCGGACTATCCACAAAATATGCGGAATCAACACTGGCAGTAAAATACCGGATAGTCAATAAAGAAGGCGAAATGGCCGGCGGACCTATGTATTCTATGGAACGCGGGTTTAATAATAAATGGATCGGGAAAACTCTGGCGGTTCTGTTCTCGATATTTGCAGTCTGTGCTTCCTTCGGGATCGGCAATATGACTCAGGCTAACTCTATATCAACCGCTGTTTCCAATACATTTAACATACCGACCTGGATTGTCGGACTGGTTCTGGTTGTTCTCGTCGGAGCAGTGCTGCTGGGCGGTATCAAAAGTATCGGCCGGGTCTGCGAATTGATTGTTCCGTTTATGGCAGTTTTTTATGTTATTGCAGGACTGATTGTTATCGTCGTGAACGCATCCAATGTACCGGCCGGTCTGGCTCAGATTTTCGGAATGGCTTTTTCGACAGAAGCGGTTGCAGGAGGCGTAGGCGGTACAATTGTTGCTTCTATGCTGACCTCAATGCGCTGGGGCGTTGCCCGTGGTGTCTTTTCAAATGAAGCTGGACTTGGTTCTGCCCCGATCGCAGCAGCTGCTGCCAAAACGGACTCTGCTTCCAATCAGGGTTATATTAACATGACCGGAACATTCTTTGATACCCTCGTGGTCTGCAGTATTACCGGTCTGGTTATCGCTTCTTCCGGACAACTGGGAACGCTGGATGCCAACGGAG
>JBMNSG010000166.1:0-4600 GCA_050945075.1 Eubacteriaceae bacterium
TAATAATCCTACTCGACAACTTCCAGTTTGTTTAATTGACAACTTACCATTTTTTGCTCAAATATACAATTAACTGGCATTGCTCTCATTCATCATCCGTCTTGCCTGTTCTCTCTTTGTTTCACTGATTTTCCTTTTATTACCGGATAAAATTCGTGAATACCGCCGCTTCCCGTTCCGGCATCGTCACTCCGTTTTTAAGTCCGGCTTCCTTACATTTGAGCATAAAAGCCATATTACGTGCCAGTGTCCGCTTTTTCTCCGCTCCTATTTAACGATTCTTGAACCGCCGAATACATCCGACATTGTCATTTGATCGAGCGCCGTGTCCAATTCAAGGACTTCCGAATCAGTCAGGGCGATATCCGCCGATGCCAGGTTTTCCTGCATCCTTGCTGTTTTGTGTGACCCTGGGATTGGCACAATATATGGTTTGCGGCGAGCATCCAGGCCAGTGAAATCTGTCCCGGTGAAGCCTTCTTTTCCTGCGCTATACGGTCAAGCAGTGCCAGCAGAGCCTGATTGCTGAGGACTTCTTCCTCAGTAAACTGCGGCATATTGCTATGGAACGATTCATAACAGACGAAAGAACAGGAATTGACTACAAACTTGTCGGAGACTACTACCTTCCTTGCCTCAAAGCCCCATACAGCCCGCCAGTCGGAAAGTACGGCAGAATGCAACATTTTATCTAAAAGAGAATAAGCGTCTGCTATTCTTTCAGCTTCCAACAACGGAAAGCTGAGGTTATTATGTTTTGGGAGTAGTCGAAGAAGTCTTATGTGATTGCAAAACACGGTGAAATGAAAAGCACCCACCAAAATGGCAGATGCTCATACTATAAGATTGTATTTCTTTTTCCACAGCCTTTTCAGCTGATGGCACCTAAAAGACAAATGCTCATTTTGTACTACTACTTTTTTTGACCCGATCATTCATTTTCTTGATTTTGTTTTTCCATACAAAATACTGAATTAGCCAAACAAAGACAAAGATTGCAACAAATATACCAGCATAAGATAGTATCCCGCTGATTGAATGTTCCATCCAGTTTGCGGCATAGGCAATTGGCAACATTACTATGCAAGCCACGGAAAAGTATATTCCGCTTTGCTTGGCAAGGCTCCAAGAATCAATTTCCCAGATTACTGAAGCCATTGCAAAACCAGAGCCCATTATGCCGCAAAGAATTGTTTGAAGAACAACAGCGCCCAGTTCGTTACCAATTGTTTTAATCAATTCAGGCGTAACAGGATAAAACGAGCCATCCCCGATACAGACGGATATCATTACTGTAATAACAAAACCAATTGCAATACCGAGTGGGAAGCCTAAAAGTCCTTGAGTGATTAGTTTCTTTTTCATCTTTACCACCTCACATTCCTAATACCTGCTTAATTTTAGCGACATACCGCCTTGAAACATAAGTAGTCTGTCCATTCGAAAGCGTAACGCAAATTGTTCCTGCAAAGCTCAGGTCAAAACATTTAACCTTTTTCAGATTAATGATTTCGGAATTTGATATTCGCACAAAACCATGACCGTCAAGACGCTGTTCTGCTTCGTACAAGCGTAATCGTATGGAATACTCGCCGTGATTTGTTGCAACGAGCACTTTTCCGTTTAACGAAAAGAGGCGATAGATATTGATTGGCTCTAATATCTCAACTGTATCATCCTTGAATCCCGCTATCATTGAGGGCTGTTCATCTGAAAGCTTTTTGATAATACTGTTAATTTCATCTGTCATTTTATCTGTTACAACAATGATTTTGGGATCTTTACAACTTTCATCAATTTTTATTTCAATCTGCATTAGCTCACCTCCTTGTTACTATGGTTATAGTATAAGAAAATCGAGAACCGATTTCCAACGATTCTCGATAGGTGGTCGTTTTAAGACCTTAGATGGTAGATTATATAAACAATCTCCGTCAACCGGGGCAGACAAAGCCACGACGGAATAACGGTGTTTTTCTTACATAAACAAAGGAGCAGACAGAGGGAGCCTTGTGCTTTCCACTGCCTGCTCCTATTTTTTCATGCTTTGCCTTCAGGTACACAGTTGAATTTTTCCTGACAATCCGTCCAGGACGGCATCCCCGCGCGTAGATACGCGATCTGGTCAATATCTGCATCATCCGGAATCAGTTTCATAAAGGCCTCTTCCAGCGCCTGCATTTCTTTTACAGCATGACGGCAGTGATCGGTCGCCGCCAGCTCGCCAAGCTTCGTTTTCGCCATGACCAGGAGCATCGGCTTCATGAGAAGATCCCGTTTTACACCTCGTTTGTAAAAGGCCTCATCATCATCCGGAGGCAGCGGGATTCCTGCATTTTCCAGAATCCGGCACAGCTCATATGAAGCATCCAGAACAGTATCACAGTCCCGCCCCGTCATTCCTCTCAGGTCGCAGTCATGCGCATAACTGTACCAGACAGCCGGGAGAATCAGATCCATATGGTGTTTGAGAAAAGCATCCATGTCGTTCTGCCAGCTGAGCCGGAAGGCGGTACCATTAAAGAGCGAAGTGATCAGAGAACGTACCTTCGGAGGCACCGCTTCCCCAAGTCCGCCAATGCTCATGCTGCCCGGGCCAAAGGAAATGAGTACCGTCCGGTCTTTTTCGCGGTTCCCGGCTGTTCCCTGAAATCCGAACAGGACAGTTTTTTCCCGCCCGTTGGTTTCGCTGATTCGTTCCTCGATATGGTGCTTCATTTCCGGAGCAGAGAGATTGTTCCCCACCAGTACGACGATAGATGTGTCTGCATCTGCCAGATCGTCCAGAATCGCAGGCATCTGGTTATACTGCATGACCGCAAAGACGATATCCTGAGGACCGGCTTCCGAAATCTTTTCGATGATGCGCGGCTTGTCCCGGTGCTTCCTTCCGGTGAAATAATCCTGAGTAACCAGTCCGTCTCGCTTTAACTGTTCCAGCCGCTTTCCTCTGGCCAGCACGGTTACATCCTGTCCGGCTTCACAGAGAACATGGGCTAAGAAACTGCCGATGACACCGGCCCCGTAAACCAGAACCCTGCTGGGCGGCTCCGGCTTTTCACTTTGATGGGCTTTCCTGATCTTTCTGAAAGCGTACAGCCCTCCGGCAGCCGCCGCAGCGCCCAGCGCCAGTCCTGCGGCGGATTTTCCTGCTCTCTTTTTCGATGTCATTGATGGATCTCTCTTTCTGACCGTGTGACACGGTCTGCCTGGTCAGGCGGTTTTTAATGCATAGTAAGCATAAGCTAACAATAAGGACGAAAAATTCGACTGCCGGAATGAAAGCGAACCGGCAGCCGTAAACAGCAAATGTTATTTCTTTTCAAGTTTATTATAGTCCAAATTCCGTACCGCATGGAGTCACGATAGGATGATTTGGTGAACGTTCAGGATTTGTCCAGTTATCCCAGCTGGCCCGGCAGCTTCAGCTTTTCCTTTGGCGGAAAATTCTGATCAAATGCTTCTGCTTCCTGTTCATCGACAAAATAGCCCTGCGGGGTATGGTAGGTTCCGGTAATACCGTCCAGATAGCCCTTTTTCAGCTCTTTACAGAGAAAATACGGGACTTCCGCACCCTTCGGTTCTGCATAATAGTGGATGCCCATGGTTGATGCCGTTGCAAATCCGGATTTTCCATAGAAATCAATATTTCCTTCAAAGCAGAGTGCACCGGCCCCCAGTTTTTCAGCCTGCTCCATGGAATAATCGAGCAGTTTTTTACCATAGCCCTGGCGCTTGTATTCAGGCAGGATGCTGATCGGCCCCATGGTCATGATCGGTAGCGAAGCACCGTCGTCAGTTTCAATGGAAGCCCGGACATACATGACCTGCCCGATAATCCTGCCGTCTTTTTCCATAACAAAATTCAGCTCTGGTACAAAATCTTCCTGATTCCGGTAGGTGTGCAGGACATAATGCTCCAGGCAGCCGGGACGGTATACATTCCAGAATGCTTCCCGGACGACGTTTTCTGTTTCCTGATAGTCCCCCGGTTTTTCCGGACGAATGATGATTTGATTCATTGTTATATTCCTTCTATTTCTTTTAATTGTTGATTTTTCTGTATAAAGCGTTCGAAATGCCGGTGAAGCATTTCTTTAACCGCATGCCGGCCACTGTCTTCAGCCGCATCATAAAGACTGTACAGCATAAACATTGGCGAGTAGAATTCTATTGCCAGCTGTTTAGCTTCTTCCGGGTCATTAGTCATATGACTGAACAAGTCTGTCGTATAGGCCAGAGGACCGCTGCACAGATACTGCTGGTAAAGCTGCGCCATTTCCGGACTGCGGTATTGTTCCAGTGTAAGCATCCGTCTGAATAGAGAAGCAAATTCTTCCTCCGTCCAGTATTCAAACTGCGCTTCACTGTATATCGCGATGGTTTCGAGCGGGGTCCGGCTGTATTTTTCTTCCATCTCCTCTGCGGTTCCCTCAGGCATTTCATACTGGCTGGCGCGCTCATAATCCATCTGAACCATGCGTTCCAGAATACTGTCAAAAATAGCTTTCTTGCTTTTATAGTGCTTATACAAAGCACTTTTTACCATGCCCAGTTCCCCTGCAATCTGACTGACCGAAACGGCTTCATAACCATCGCG
>JBMNSG010000167.1:0-4517 GCA_050945075.1 Eubacteriaceae bacterium
CATCCGGCCCGACTGTCTGGTCGGTGCTATTGCCGTCAATGAAAATAGTGTATTGCTGTTGCCTGGTGCCGATAAGTGGGACGATCCGAAGCATAGCGGGATTATAAAAAAAGCAGAAGAGCTTCTTGCAGAAGACGCTACAGTCGGTGCGATTTGTGGCGCTACCGTTGTACTGGCTAATGCCGGACTTCTAGATTATAGAATCCACACCAGCAACGGACCGGGATTTCTTGAAATGTTTTCTCCGGTTTACAAAGGACAAAAATTTTATTCGGATCAGCCGTCTGTAATGGATCATAATCTGATTACAGCCTCTTCTACAGGAGGATTACTCTGGGCAAAACAGATTCTTGAACGTCTGGACGTTTTCCGACCGGATACTCTGGAAGCATGGTATGAATATTTCAGTACTGGAAAACCTGAATCGTTTTATGCCCTCATGGAGACATTGCCTAAGACTTAAAATTGACTTGTATACTGAGACATCTTACTATTAAAGAAGGAACAGTTTAGCACACGATTTTTAACTTAGAAAGACAATTGGTTTTCATGCGAAATAATTACTTTTCATCTGATTCGGATCAAAAAGCTTCAAATAAAAACAGCGAACGGGCGGGCAGTGTCTGCATCGTTCTGTCCGCTGTTCTATTCGGGATCATGCCGTTTTTGGCGCGGGTTGCCTGCAGCCAGGGCAGCAATGCTTTTTCAGTAGCATTCGGGCGTTTTCTGTTTGGTGCGCTTATTCTTATGGTTATCATTTTTTTTGTGCCGGACTGCTCGATCCGCATCTCCAGGAAAGCATTGGCTGAGATTATTAAAATATCTGTTTTCTATGCAGTGGTACCGATCCTTTTATACTGCTCCTATGACTATATCGATTCGGGACTGGCGACCACCTTACACTTCACTTATCCAGTGGCTGTCATCCTGATTCTGGCGCTTTTTTACAAAACACGTATGGATCCCAGGCAGATTTTATGCACGATTCTCTGCGTTATCGGTATTTTTCTTTTATACAGCCCGAACGGCGAGATCAGTCTCTGGGGTATTTTTCTGGCGGTTCTTTCAGGAATTCTGTATGCCGTTTATATCGTACAGCTGGGTAAGAGTTCTGTAAAAGAGCTGTCACCGCTGGTTCTTTCTTTCTGGCTGTCCCTGTTTTCAGTGATTGAAATCGGACTCATTGCACTGGCTTTTGGAAGACTCACATTTGATATTACGCCGGCCGGATGGGGTGCGGAATTTCTCCTGGCGATTCTGACAACGGTGCTGGCACTGGTTCTGTTTCAAAAGGGTCTGGTGCTATGCGGCGAAGTCAAGGCCTCGCTGCTCAGCACCTTTGAACCACTCACCGGAATTATCATCGGCGTGCTGGCTTTTCAGGAAGTCATCACCGGAAGGCAGTGCATCGGCATTATCGGAATACTGGCGGCTGCATTAATCCTCGTCTTGCCGTTTTCAAGATTGAATCGAAAAGATTCTGCATCGGCCTGTCAGATTGAACAGGCGAAAGGTGACCATAATGAAATTTGAAGTTGTACGGGATGACATTACCCGGATGAGCGCTGACGCGATTGTTTTACCTGCCAATTCAAAACTGAAACCCGGAAGCGGCACATCGAAAGCGATTTTCGAAAAAGCCGGAAATCATGATTGAATCAGAAAAACTGCCGATAATGGCGTTTACCGGGGATATAATAATACTGAATAACCGTGCAGGGAAGGTTATTCAATTCGGAATCAGACGGGATCTGGACTGGGAAAGTACAAAGCAGGTATGATTTTCAGAGGAGACTGCCATGAACAGAAAAATTTCGGCTGTTGTTCTTTGTGTGTTACTGGTATTTGCTCTCTGTGGATGCACTTCGGAAAAATCGGATTCGAGCAGTCAGGAAACAACACTGTCGGATTTCCCGGAATTCGTTGAAGTCCCGCTTATCCGGCAGGGGACTCCATATACATGTGGGATAGCCTGCCTGCACAGCCTTTTGCGCTGGGCATCGTATGATCAGGACGTAAACGACGTCAATCTGATGGAAGCTTGTGGAACGACTGAAGCCAACGGTACTTCCTATAAACGGATTCTTCAGTATCTTCAGGATACGAAGCTGTTCAATGTTAGCTGGAATGAGAATATGACAGCTGATCAGCTGAAAACCGTGATCAACAACGGTGGCGTCGTAATGATGCCCATACAAGCTTGGGAAACCAGGCAGACGGCGGATGGGAAGACAGAAGCTTTTTCTGCCGATGATTATAAGAACTGGTGGTCCGGCGGACACTGGGTAATTGCCTGTGGCTATAATAATGATGAGGTTCTGTTCATGGATCCGGCTACAGCTGGCTGTTATACAGATATGTCATGGGCAGATCTGGAAGCAAGATGGCATGACAGTCCCGATTACGTCTCAGCGGATCAGCCGTTTGAAAAATATGAACATTGTGGTTTTATTGTCTACCGTTTGAATCCTGAAGGCTATGACAGCAGTATTGTTGAACCGCTGCGTTAGAAGTATCTGCCGGAAGCAGGCATTATTCATATGATCATTGTTGCCAATCAGCTTTCCCTATAGAAGATAATTTTGCAGCTTACGCCCGGAATCGGGTGGATCTGGCAGTAGAACAGAAAATTTCAGGAGGAATTTATGTCTCAGAATCAATATGCATCAGAACTTGAAAAAATGATTTTTGACTGGTATTTCGAGGGTCCCGATTCGGCACCGGAACCGGTTTTTAATGCGATTGCAGCCGGGCTTGCCCATGATATGGAGATGATTGTTCCCGTTGAAACACCTGACAATTCATCGAAACAGGCTGATGGTGTGGAAGGACAAATATCCGAAAATCCGGACGAGGCTGATGCAGATTCTCCTGTACAGTTCCGCCGGCTGATCGTGAACAAACTGGGGCAGTATTTTATCCCGTTATTCACCAGTGAAGAAGAGCTGAACAGAGGTGAAGCGACCAATTCAGTCAGCATGCTGCTTCAGACGCTCATTGACCAGATTAACCAGTGGCCGGACTGCCTCGGCTTTGTCGTTAATCCCTGGGATAAAAAGCTGGTTCTGTCCAGAGATCTGATTCAGGTAGTGCAGGGGTATCAGCCTCAGTCATTTATTTCACTGGTAAACGGCAGTGTCCTGGATCTGCAGGTTGATGCAATTGTCAACGCGGCCAACACCTCGCTTCTGGGCGGGGGCGGAGTCGATGGTGCCATTCACAGAGCGGCCGGTCCTGATCTCTTGAAGGAATGCAGAACGCTCAATGGCTGCAAAACCGGAGAAGCCAAAATTACAGGTGCCTACCAGATCAAGAGTGCCAAATCCATTATTCATACGGCAGGCCCGGTTTACAGCGGCACGGATCAGGATGCAGACCTTCTGGCTTCCTGTTATCAGAATGCGCTGGAACTGGCATTTAATAACGGCTGTACCAGTATCGCGTTTCCCGGAATTTCTACCGGAGTTTATGGTTATCCGCTCAATGAAGCGGCGCAGGTCTCACTTCTTGCCGTAACCGGCTGGCTTGAACATCATCCGGACGATGTCATGAATGTTTTCTTCTGCTGTTTCAGAGAAGCAGAGATGGAAGAATATAAGAAGCTTATCGCACAGTAGTACTTTCACGCTTTAAATGGGAATAAAGTGGAGAAACGATTTGGAACTGATACAACTCACTAAAGATAATCTTGAAACAGAACACATCTGCTGTGCAATTTCGAACAACAAAGACATTCAGGTCTGCTCCAAGAAAGCCTGGCTCAGGGACAGACTGGATGAAGGTCTGGTCTTCCTGAAGGGAAATGTTCGCGGTAAGTGTTTCATCGAATATCTTCCGGCCGAATACGCCTGGGCTCCGGTGGATGCAGACGGCTATATGTACATTGACTGTCTGTGGGTTTCCGGAAAGTTTAAGGGGCAGGGGAATTCAACACTGCTGCTGGATCAATGTATAAGGGACAGCCAGGAAAAAGGAAAAAAGGGACTGGTAGTCCTCTCATCAAAAAAGAAAACGGGTTTTCTTTCAGATCCCAAATTTCTCAAATATAAAGGATTTAAAACGGTGGATACCGCAGATCCGTATTTTGAGCTGATGGCATTGCCCTTTGATGAAGAATCTGAAAAACCACATTTCAAAAGACAACTCGGGGAAAGTAATCTGCAGGAAACAGGATTTACCATATACTACACCAGCCAGTGTCCGTTCACAGCCAGATACATTCCGGTTCTCGAACAGACAGCAGCTGCCCATAATGCAGAAATGAAGATTATTCATCTGACCACACGGGAGCAGGCACAAAATGCACCCACTCCGTTCACGACCTTTTCTCTGTTTTATGACGGCGAATTTGTGACGCACGAAATACAATCAGAGAAGAAATTTGAAAAAATACTGACGGCAAAAGGATACTAAGGACATGAGCAAACGATCCGGGCCCTGAAGCAACCGGTGTTAAATCACCAGACAAAGGAAATTCAGAACGAATACCCGTTTTCTGCCTTGTAAAGATCGGTATC
>JBMNSG010000168.1:0-4454 GCA_050945075.1 Eubacteriaceae bacterium
CTGCACACCGTCGTCTCGCACGATACAACGCATATAGAAGCTGTGATATTTGAAAAAGCTGACTGCGTCACAGGAGCAGTCAGCTTTTTCATGATTTATATTTATATACAAATTTAGTTTTGATGCAATCGTTCAATAATGCTGCTCTTTGCAAGCTGTCGATAAAGAAGTATGGGAATCAGCATTGTCACAGCAATGAGGAATGGGTACACAATCAGCATTGGCAATATGACAAAGTGATAAGTACAGAACCAAATGCTGTTTGAAATTACTCGTACTAATATTACGGAGAACAGGGTTCCCATGATAAGAGATGCAAGAATCGTCATAATCGCATAGTACAATCCTTCGTAAGAAAGCATTTGTTTAAGCTGCTTTCCGGTCATACCAATGCTTTGAAGCATGGCAAATTCACGACGCCGGGTTAATATACTCGTGAGAACAGAATTGGTGAAATTGACAATGCCAATCAGTCCTATGACTAAACAAAGCGCGCCTCCAATCGTTGTGACAAGCATGGTAAGCTCGCGGAATGTGCCTGTATAGGTTGCTTTAGAATCGAACGCCATGTTGGGCTCACTCGTTTCTATGGTATCTGTCAGGAATTGTTCCATCCCTGCTTTAGACTCGTTTCCTACATTATAAGAATAGCTCACAAGATGCGGATTATGGCATAGAGGAAGGTAAACCTCTGTGGGTAAATAGAAACGGGTTGTAGCGGAGTTGCTGCGCACAGTGTCTGTATTTTCGTGGATACGCACCTTCGCCATCACGGTCAATTCAGTTGTTTTGTCACGACTGATAGACAAACCATCGCGTGTGAAGTGATGGAATGTAATTTTATCGCCTGTCTTTACATCGTTGTTTTCTATTACATTTCCGTTATCATCACTTTCAAGTCCCAAGAGAATGTATTTTCCGCTGCGAAGTGCCTGCCAGTCAACTTCTCCTTCCACAACCTCCATATTGTTCAGCAAAAAGTCGTCTGCACCATATAGATCAACAAGCGGGTTTCCAGCATCATCTGTATTGAAACCCGTAATATTCTCGTTTTCTGCTGAAAATCCTTCCTCCAGGGAGCGTGTCGTATAAAGCCAGCCGCCATTTTCAAATCCGGGCTGTGACTCGACAGACTGTATCAGCGATTCGCTCAGGTCATACTTGCTGCTTTCGAATTGAAAATTAAAATAATCCGATGTTGAAATCACAAAATCACTCTGAACAAATTTAGCAATATACTTATCCACATCAAAGCCGCTGGAAAGTGTAAACACTGTGTTCAAAAGGACGATACTGAGCGTCATAGAGGTTATAACAAGAATTGTGCGCTTCTTGTTCCTTCCCAGATTTGATAACGCCATTCGGGGTATTTTTGCGCCATTGCGGGTGGTATGTTTCTTGTCGTTCGCTTGACCTTTATAGGCGGATGTATCACCTTCTGTGTAGCGAATTGCTTCAATGGGAGATACTGTTCCCGCAATTTTAATCGGTTTTCGAATACTGAGGCATACTGTGAAGAAAGAAAACAGCGCAGAGCTAATAAATATCCATGGGTTGACTGAAACACTTACTCCATCGGCGGAGCTAAAAATTGTTCCATTCATCAAATATGGCACCAGAGATTTTCCAACAAAAAATCCAACCAGCAATCCAATGGGAATGCCAACAATGCAAAGAGCTAACGCTTGCCCGTTTATCATCTTTTTCATTTGCCGCCTAGTCGTGCCAAGCGTTTTTAACTGTCCGTAGGATTGGATGTCCTGCAGGACGGAGATTTGAAAAATATTATAAATAATCAAATAACCGGTAGCAACAATCAGCAAAAGGCCTGCAATGCCAGCAAACAATAACGCAGGATTTGCAGCGGCAGTACTACTTTCATAGGCAGGGCTTACACGGGCTGAAATTGTTATGCCTTCCGCTGCACCTGTACCGTCTACGCTCCGATAGCCTGTTTGTGTTAAAAGGGCATTCAGCTTATCTTCGATATTCCCACTTCCCCGGAACATCAGATAGGCCGAAACGGCGCCGGAATAATCATAGTCATCGGGATAAGTACACGTCAAAATATCAGAACGAGCATCAATATATGCTTTGCTTACAACGATACGTCCCATACCACTCAAAGAATCTGTTTCCCAAAAACCAGTGAGCGTAAAATTGGTTGTATATTCTCTGCCCTTTACATCATAAGTGATGGATATAGTTTCGCCAATCTTTGCCGGTACACCCAATGCATCAAGCGTTTTGGTATCGACTGCGATTTCCGTTTCCCCTTGCGGGAAACGCCCTTCTTTCAAATTGTATCTTGCAAATGAGAGGGCGGTATCATCCATATACCACATATCAGCCTTCCATTTGGAAAGCCCGCTATTATTGAGGTGATAAGACACCGCTTTTGTATAGCCAATTTGAGAGAGCAGATCGCTTTCTGCTATGTCCTGATAGATTTTATCATTGATATTAGACAGTACCGCCTGGCCATCACCACCAGCCTTACGAATATTCTGCTCATGAATGGTGTCAAGGAAACCGCTTCCGAGTGTGAATATGGTTGTAAAAAGAATTGTAGTTAGTGCAATGGCAATCACTGCAATGATATTTCGGATCTTGTTCGCTCGGAAATAACGAGCCGAAAGCATCTTAATCGTTTGCCTGTTATTATTTCCAAAAAGAAAGTCATTCATTTTCCCGCCCCACTTACTCCGAAATCATGCCATCTTCAATTCGGATGATACGGTCGGCAAGCTGCGCGATTTCATTGTTATGTGTAATCATAACAATTGTCTGATGAAATCGCTGGCTGGTCACTTTTAACAGGCCTAAAACATCACTGCTCGTCCGGCTGTCAAGATTTCCGGTAGGCTCATCAGCTAAGATAATTGCAGGCTTGGAAACAAGAGCACGCGCGATTGCCACACGTTGCTGCTGGCCGCCCGAAAGATTGCCTGGCATATTATTTAGCTTATCGTCAAGTGCAAGCATCCTCACGATTTCATTAAAATATGCTTTATCTATGGCATCGCCATCCAATTCAACGGGAAGCACAATATTCTCATAAACATTGAGAACGGGAACAAGGTTGTAGTTTTGAAAAACAAAGCCGATATTTCGTCTGCGAAAAATAGTCAACTGCTCGTCACTCATTTTCGCAAGCTCCCTGGCTTTCACATGAACACTGCCGGAGGTGGGAGTGTCCAGTCCGCCTATCATATTGAGCAGAGTAGATTTTCCGCTGCCGGATGTTCCGACGATGGCAATAAACTCTCCTTCTTCTACCGTAAGAGAAACACCATCCAATGCTTTTGTGATGTTCGGCTCTGTGCCATAATATTTTGTTAGTTCAGTTACCTGTAAAATGCTCATATTGAACACTATCCTTTTTTATGATGGCTTTATCATAAACTCCAATCCTCGCAGAAATGTCACCGCTCAGGAAATGCTCGGTGTGAAATATTGCAGAAACGTGACATTCTATTTTCGTGGAAGAAAAACTGAAAATGTAGATCCTTTTCCGACTGCAGATACCACTTTGATATATCCACCCTGCATGGTGATGATTTCACGGGCGAGATATAAGCCAATCCCGATGCCATCAATGTCATGCACTTCTTCTTCACGAAAAAAGCGTTTGAAGATGGCACCCTGTTTACTTTCAGCTATTCCTTTTCCCGTATCTGCTATCTCAATTTTTAAGTACATTTCCCAGCTTTCAACAGAAACGTCAATGCTGCCGCCAGCAGCGGTGTATTTTACGGCATTGTCCAGAATATTAAAAAGTGCTTCACTCGTCCACTTTCTATCGTGGTACACTTCCAATTCTTCCGGGCATGATGCGGTGACATGAATGTCTTTCTTCTCTGCACCGAGTAATATACCGCCCAACGCCGCTGCCAGCGTATTATAAATGGACAGCTTTTTCTTTTCCAAAGTGATAACGCCTGTTTCCAATCGAGAGGTTTTTATCATGGCTTGCATGAGAAAATCCAGTTTATCAATTTGACCATCCATAGCTGTCAAAAAGTCATGTGCTATCTTTTCGGAAACAGATTGTTCAAGAAGCGTGGCATCTATCATTTTGAGGTTTGCAATCGGCGTTTTGACCTGATGTGAAATGTCGGAAATCAATTCTTGTAAATCGCTTCGTTCTTTTGCGATACTGCGTTGATTTTCCTGCAGCACCTCAAAAAGCTGTGTCAGCCGATGATTGATTTTATAGAAAATGCCTTCTTCATCTTCAAGCGGTGACGACTCCATTCTTCCGGCAAGCATAGCGTCTAACTGTCCACACAGGGCATCAGAAAATGCGGTTAGCTTTTTTCTGACAAGAAAAATAATGAGAGTCATAAGCAAAAACGCGATAACAGAAAAGGCTGCTCCTATCAATACGACAAATATACTTTTACTTGCCCAATACAGCGCACCCAGCGTAATCACGGAAAGAATCGCAAACG
>JBMNSG010000169.1:0-4450 GCA_050945075.1 Eubacteriaceae bacterium
TGTACAGTTATCACGATTGACAACCGGCAGTCCGCTTTCTGACATATGCAGCGCATCAAACTTACAGGCTGCCACACATGATCCATAGCCGATACAGCCAAAACGGCATCCCTTGGCTCCACCATTGGCATTAACCGCTTCACGACAGTCTTTTACACCGTAGTATTCGGCACGAGCCGGAGCTTTGACATGGTCGCCCTGGCACATCACCATAGCAGCCAGTCTGGGTCCGTCAATAGCTTCTTCACCCATAATCCCGGCAATAGCTTCTGCAACGGCTGCACCGCCTACAGGACACGCATTACAGGCAGCGGACCCGTCAACAATGGCAGCAGCACAGGCGTCACAGCCCGGAAAACCGCAGCCCCCGCAGTTGGCACCCGGAAGTGCTTCCCTGACCATGGGGATCCGTTCGTCCTGCTTGACTTCAAAAACCTTTGAAGCCACAGCAAGACCGATTCCAAAAACCAGAGCCATTGCACTGAGCACGGCAACCGGTATTAATATTTGTTCCATCTGTTTCTCCTATCTGGATTCCTGTATCAGAGCATCCCCGAGAAACCGAGAAAAGCTATGGACATCAGACCGGCAGTGATCAGAGCAATCGGGAAGCCTTCGAGCGGCTTCGGAATACTTGAAAGTTCACTGCGTTCCCGGATACCTGCCATCAGTACAATTGCCAGCATAAAGCCCAGGGCTCCGGCAATACCGAATACAACAGATTCGATAAAGCTGTATCCGTACTGGACATTGAGCAGGGTAACACCGAGTACTGCACAGTTGGTGGTGATCAGCGGGAGATAAACACCAAGTGCCGTGTAAAGCGTCGGACTTGATTTCTTGATGAACATTTCCACCAGCTGAACCAGCGTGGCAATAACCAGAATAAAGGCAATAGTCTGCAGATATTCCAGTCCCAGCGGAACCAGAATCGCATACTGGACGACATAGGTGATTGCAGAAGCCAGCGCCATAACGAAGGTAACGGCGATCCCCATGCCAAAAGCAGTTTCAATCTGCTTGGAAACACCCAGGAACGGGCAGATTCCAAGGAAACGGGACAGGATAAAGTTATGAACGAATATCCCGCTTATCAGTATAATTAAGAGATTCATTCAGCATCCTCCGTATTTCCTACAATTGCTTCATCTGCTTCATGCAGTGCCTTTTGTTCCTTTTTACTGGAAATCAGGTTGATCAGGCCAATGCCGAGACCGAGTACGATAAATCCGCCTGCCGGCATGATGATCAGCAGCAGCGGCTGATAAGAAGCGCCGAAAAGGGAAATGCCGAAAATCGTTCCTGCACCGATAATTTCACGGACAGATCCGAGAACCGTCAGCGAAAGTGTAAAGCCCAGACCCATGCCAATGCCGTCCATGAACGACGCGCCGACCGAATGCGTGAACGCAAAGGCTTCCGCACGGCCCATGATAATACAGTTTACAACGATAAGCGGAATATAGATCCCGAGTGAGGCATACAGACTCGGCACATAGGCTTCAAGCAGCATCCCCACGATCGTAACAAACGAAGCGATAATAACTACAAATGCCGGAATACGAATACTGTTGGGAATGACCTTTCTGAGTGCCGAAATAACGACATTGGAACCGATCAGAACCAGCATTGTCGACAGACCCATGCCAAGACCGTTAATGGCGGCAGTGGTGACAGCCAGCGTCGGGCACATACCGAGCAGCAGTCTGAACGTCGGGTTTTCACGGATAATTCCGTTGGTTAATACTTTCCAGTTACTCATTTACTTTCTCCCATCAGGACTTTGGCAGCTGCATCAGCCGCATTGACGCCGAGGGTGACAGCCTTTGAAGTGATAGTCGCACCGGTGATCGCTTCGATCTGGTTGCCGGAAGCGCTCTGTCCCTTGACGACTGTAACGTCTTCTTCAGCACTGAGTCCCTTGTACTGTCCGGAAAAAGCAGGATCGGTCGATTTTGCACCCAGACCCGCCGTTTCCGACTGACTCAGGATTGAAATGCCGGTGACCTTGCCATCTGTAGAAACGCCTGTGAGCATTTCTATATCTCCGCCATAACCGGAAGGTGTCGTTTTGATGGCATAACCCACAATCTGATCTCCCTTGTAACCGGCATAAGCAGTTGTGATAATCGCTGAGTAATCACTCTGAAGCGAGCTGACTTTATCAGAAAGGCCGCTCACTTCTTCAAATTTATCCGCATCAGGCAGGACTTCCTGCTGCGCTTTGGTGTTGGCAGCTTCATTCTGCTTGGCAATAATCGGAGCCGTAATGGAATTGGTAAATGCGAGCAGCAGTGTACAGACAAGCGTAATAATCAGAAGGATCGCTGCGACCTTCATGATTTTCCCCCAGTCGAGCTGTACGCCTGATTTTTCTTTGTTCTCAGACATTATGCAGCCTCGCTTTCTTTCTTTTTCTTCTTTTCATATCCGTAAACACGCGGAGCAGTATACTTCTGGATCAGCGGTGCAGCAACGTTCATGAGCAGAATTGAATAGGAGACCCCTTCCGGATAACCGCCGAACTGACGGATAATGACCGTAAGCAGCCCGCATCCAAACGCGAAAATGAACTGTCCCAGGATTGTATTCGGTGAGGTGACATAATCGGTAGCCATAAAGAAAGCACCGAGCATCAGGCCGCCGGAAAACAGCTGGTAAATCCCATCCTGTCCGAAACAGAGGGAAAGCAGAAATACCGTTGCCAGATAGGTAACAGGAATTCTCCATGAAATGACCTTGGTGAAGATCAGATACAGTCCGCCAATGAGCAGGGCCAGTGCGGAAATTTCACCGATGGCTCCGTAAACTCCCGGGAAGCCCAGGAACATGTCCAGCGTTGAAGGCAGCGCCGATGCATCCAGACCTTCCTTGATGATGCCCAGCGGTGTCGCTGTAGCCACTGCATCAACCGGAATAAAAGCAGAACCGGTCATCAGTGTCGGGAAACAGGCCAGCAGGAATGCACGACCGGCCAGAGCCGGGTTCATGAAGTTGCTTCCGAGTCCGCCAAAGCATACCTTGACGATTCCGATCGCAAACACACCGCCAATGATGCACATCCACCAGGGTGCGCTGTACGGCAGGTTAAAAGCCAGCAGAATGCCGGTTACCACTGCCGACCAGTCTTTGACCGTATTCGGCTTATGCATCCATTTATCCAGCAGGAATTCGGTCAGACAGGTTGTGGCGACACACACTGCCGTAACCATCAGTGCATGCCAGCCATAGACATAACACGCTACTGCAAATGCAGGAATTGTGGCAATAACCACCTTCTGCATGATTGAGGCTGTCGTTTCCTTATCCCGCACATGCGGAGATGAGGAGACAAGCAGTTTTGGTTCACTCATTATTTTGCCTTTCTCTTTTCTGCCGCGATAATCCGTTTTGCTGTCCGGATGGAAGTTACCAGCGGGCGTTTTGCCGGACAGATATAGGAGCAGCTCCCGCACTCGATACAGTCAAGCGCGTGGAATTCTTCGGCCTTGTCAAAGCGGTTTCTGAGCGAATAAGCCGAAATGAACAGAGGCTGCAGGTGCATCGGACAGACGTGTGCACATTTGCCGCAGCGGATACACGGTGTCGGTTCGGGAAGTTCTGCCAGTTCTTCATCAAAGCAGAGAATCCCGGATGTCGATTTGATAACCGGTACATCTGTAGTAAACTGCGCTACACCCATCATCGGACCACCGGAGATGATTTTTCTCGGTTCTTTGGTAAAACCACCGGACTGCCGGATAATATTAGAGAAGCTGTCACCGATTCTGGCAATATAGGTTGCCGGTTCCTTGATGCAGCTCCCGGTGCAGGTAAGCATGGTACGGTAAAAAGGAACGCCTTCGCAGATCGTGATGTAAATCTGTGAAGCAGTTGCAACATTGCAGACCACCGCTCCCGCATCTGCCGGGAGTCCGCCTGACGGGACTTCCCGTCCGGTAATCGCGTTGATCAGCTGTTTTTCAGCACCCTGCGGGTACTTGGTTTTCAGAACAGCCACTTCAATGCCTTCGACACCGCTGCAGGCTTCCTGAACCTTCGCAATCGCTTCCGGTTTATTGTCTTCAATACCGATAAATCCCTGCTTGACTCCGGTAATGTACATAATAACCTGAAGTCCTTTGACGAGGAATTCCGGATGTCTGCGCATCAGATGGTCATCGCAGGTGATGTAGGGTTCGCATTCGGCACCATTCAAAATGATGGTGTCTACATGTTTATCCGGTGGAATGGAGAGCTTCACATGTGTCGGAAAGGTAGCACCGCCGATCCCGACAATTCCGCCTTCCTGAATCATGCCGATCAATTCCTTCGGTGTTTTGTCGTGATAGTCCCAGTCCGGTTTTTTAACGGACGGATCCATGATGTCTTCCCCGTCTGATTCGATCACGACAGACATGACTCTGTTTCCGTTCGGATGCTCACGTTCTTCGACAGCCTTGACTGTTCC
>JBMNSG010000170.1:0-4413 GCA_050945075.1 Eubacteriaceae bacterium
TTTTTAATTTTATAATTTTCTCTTAAAATTTTATCATGGTATTATTAAATTACGATTAGTAAAAATACCAAAACAAACAGATAATTCGGACAGGAGGTACAGATGGCGGTAAAAGGCAGCGGTCAGAAGACCCGGGACAAAATACTCAAAACGGCTCGAAAACAGTTTTACGAACAAGGTTATACTGATACGACTCTGGCTACCATCTCTACCGAAGCGGATGTCAATTCCGCTATGGTCTCCTATTATTTCAATGGAAAATTAAATCTGGCACTGGAAATTTACGGTACCTATATGGAAGATGTCAAACAGCTGGTTCGCAAAACAGCGCGGGCGATCACTCCTTCTGAGGACCTGATGCTTCTGACCGCTATTGAGGTCCGGGTTCATACCCGAAATCTGCAGACTTCTTATAAGCTTGCCCGGTTTATGTATGAACTGAACCAGACCTGTTTTTTCCTGAGCCATGAGATGATCACCAGTGATTTCTTCGACACACTGGCGCGTTTCTATAACCTTCCTGTGACGGTTGATGAAGTAAAAGCTGTTGGAATTGCCAACTATGCGTTAACCTCGGCATTATCCGCTGCCCGCTACGAAGGTGCCGTGGACTGGAGCAATGCCGAACAATCGAACATGGTATTCAGGCATTTTGCCCACGCACTGTCGTTTGATGATGCCTTTATCGAGAAGATTCTGTCTGAATCACTGCGGATTTTCCAGATGATGGACATTTATACAACCGCCTGTTTCAAGCCGATGAGCCGGAAGTCGCAGCAGTTTTCAGAGGATTCAGGCAATGTTTAGAGACGGGAACGATATGCAGGAAAATACGGGAACAAAAGAGCTGATCTATACCTGTGCCAGAAATCTGTTTTATCAGGACGGGTTCAGTAAAACGACCATAAAAGCCATTGCAGAAAAAGCAGGTGTGAATTCTGCGCTGATTTCCTATTATTTCGGTAACAAAACAAACCTGGCTGCAGCCATCAATAACGAATACTTCGCCGCTTCCAAGAAAGCCGTCCGGGACTGCGTCCTGTCAATCGATCCTGCAGCAGATCTGTTTCTTCAGTCGGCTGTGGATATCCGCATCACCACCCGGTGTTTCTCGGAGAGTGCGCCCCTGCTGCGCTTTTATCTGGAACTAAACGAAACCAACTACTATACCAATTCCCAGATCGTCTCCCTGGATATTTTCGAAAAACTCAACGACGAGTATTCACTCAACCGGAGTCTGGATTCGATCCGTGCCGCTGCCATCGGCACCTATGCTGTCGGTTTCGGACTGACAGCTTCCCGCTTTAACGGGATGATTCACTGCACAGACGAATACATCATCCGCTCTATTATCGATTATCACGGTCTGTCCATGGGCTTTCCTGAGGAACAGACAATGAGAGTGATTGAGCAGTCGGTTCCGATTGCAGACCAGATCAACATCCTTGTGAACGATGATTTTACCGTCACCTGCAGCTGCGCGGGTTCCCCGGTAAGCAATTAAAACTGCGGGATAAACCGCAGACAATTTCGAAAGCACCTGAATTGAACGAAAAAAAGCCTGCCGGTAACGGAATCTCCGCCCCGGCAGGCTTTTCATATCTGTTTTTCTATCTGCTTTTTCTATCTGTCTTTTTTATTCTTGTGCGGCCGGACTCGCTATAATATTCCAAAGGCCGTACAGATACTTCCGATTATGCCCAGTGCAAAGACAACAAAAGCAATCGTGAATACAACTTTTCCCACTGAAAAAAGAAGCTTCAGGATAAAGGATAAAATCCAGATCACAAAAACAAAGAGTAAAATTTTAAGAAGAATACTCATGGTATCTCCTTTCTATTCTGTAATACAATCATATTCCAAAAATCATCCGATGAAACTAAAATAATATTATACCGGATCTTGTCTAAAACAAGCTCAATTTGAACGACAGGCGATTGATTCGCTGTTTTTTTCAGCCTGGTATTCTGCATTTTCGAAATCTGATATAATTCTTTCCAGTCTTTTATATTTACTGTTTGATTCCGGCTTTTCTGGAAATACTAGAGAAAAAGAGTATGTGTTCAAGGATAAATCAACAGACATCTGTTGTGAGTTGAGGAGAAAGTTATGAGCAGCAATTACAATCTTGAAAGTCTGAGGGCAGAATTCTGGACCGACCGGGCCCAGGAAGCTCAGAAGGAAAAAGAATTCAATATGGCTAAAATGGGCGGCGTAGGAAACCCCAATATCAAAATCAAACATCCGAGTATACCGACCGTTGACTGTACTGATCTTCCCTATTTTGACGGAGACAGGGACGGAAAGATTGCAGAACGTCTGGAAGAAACAATAGCTTCTAAAAGCGAACCGGCGAGAGAATTATTTGAAAAAATCGTTGTGGCAGCTGCGGTAACCCGTCATTACAAAAAGATGATGGATAAGGGTGAATATCCACAGCGTCAGTTTGATGTCTGCGAAATCGATATGGACCTGAATAAAATTGCTGAACTCAACGGGAAAGAAATTAAAAAAGGTCCGAAAGCTCCCTCACCCCAGAAAATTATGGAAAGCTGCAAGGAGTATCTGGATATCGTGAATGGTGCATCTGTCTATCCCGCTGAAGAAACAAACAGAGAATATATCTTCGATGCCAATTACTCGATCTGTGAGAATATGGTTCGATTCCATCTGAATCCGGTATTCTCAAGATATTTCTCCAGAATAGTTAAAAACAAGGGCTACCAGATCCCGCATCAGGCAGAATAAAACGGATTTCCGGTAAACGGCCACAGATTCAACAGCAGGCCGGAATTTCAAGTGCTTTCAAGTGCTTTAGATAAATCATATAAAACCTCTGTCCGCTGATAGACAGAGGTTTTTTGCTGTTCATTCTACTGCCAAACGATCTTCCGGTTTCTCATTTGGTTTCTCAGGCGTCTCCGTTCATTCTACTGCCAAACGATCTTCCGGTTTCTCATTTGGTTTCTCAGGCGTCTCCGTATTACAATTCTTCTATCAGATTGACATACATCCGGCAGGCATCTTTGATCTTCTGCACCGCACAATGTTCATTGCGCATATGTGCCAGCTTGTATTCCCCGGGTCCGAAACCGATCGTCGGCACACCCATGGCGACCGGCGTGATTGCATTGGTGCCGAAATCCCAGAAATCATAATCAGCCGGTTCTTCCCCGAAAGTCTTGCTGTAAGCCCGGTTCATTGCCTGTGTGAGCGGCGCATCTTCCCCGATTTTCCAGGGATCGTGCATCGGTTCATAGACAAGTTCTGCCCCGTTCCAGGTCGTATGATAAAGCGTTCCTACTTCCCAGAATGCATCTTTTCCTTTGATTAGATCATCCATCTCCGAGCGAACCTGTTCCAGTGTTTCACCGAGTGCCAGTCTTCTGTCCAGGTAGATACTGCAGGAGCTGGGAACGGCATTTAACGAGGCACTTTCACAGGAGATGTCTGACAATACGATGGTTCCGTGTGCACCCTGTTTTTGAGAAAGTCTGTCATTGAGCGCTTCCACCCGTTCGATGATTTCGGCCATGGCATAGACGGCGTTGATTCCTTTTTCCGGAGCGGATCCATGTGCCGACAGTCCGTTGGTGGTAATCCTGATCTGAGCCTTGCCTTTATGACCCAGAGTGATGACATTGTCACTCGGCTCGCAGATGATGCAGCAGTCGGGTTTTAAATCCATCTGTTTATAAAACTGTCTGATATTTTCGCCGTCGCAGTATTCTTCGCAGACAGATACTGTGACGTAAACAGTTTTCCCGTCAAGCAGCCCCTGCTGTTTTGCGATGGCCGCTGCATAAACGGAAGCGCACAGTGCTGATTTCATATCTACCGAACCTCTTCCCCACAGGCAGCCATCTACAATCTTTCCTTCAAACGGCGGAGCCTCCCATAAATCGGCATCATTGACTTCAACGGTGTCCATATGGGAATCGAAGTGAATGATTTCCGGTCCGTTTCCGACCCGTCCGACAACATTTCCGGTCCGGTCAATAAAGACATCATCGTAATCAAGCTCCTTCATTTTGCCGACAATCAACCTGGCAAAGTCTCCTTCTTCATCTGAATAACTGCGGGTCCTGACCGCCTGCACTGCAAAATCAACAAGTCCCTGCTGATCATCCGTATCATATTGTTCCTGTCTATCTGTTTTTATGCTGATGCTTTTATCCATGTTCATTTCCATCTCAAATCCTTCTTAAAATTATTCCGGTTACTCACTGGTTCTGAACTCAGTATATTGAAACGCAGGACAGCTTCATATTAGAATATTGACAGATGATATCGATATTTTGAGATTTATATAAAAAATATGCGTGATAACGCTTATTCATATCATTATTTTGATATAATGCTGCCGTATAAAACTGGTAGAAAGGACAGATCCCATGCAGGTTTATGATATAG
>JBMNSG010000171.1:0-4412 GCA_050945075.1 Eubacteriaceae bacterium
TACCATGAACACCGATCACTTCAGTACAAATTCTTTTGCATTGACCGCAGCGAATGCATTTCGCTTCGTCACGGCAGATTGACGGATTATCCGGTTCAATCGGAACGCGGACATCCATTGACATATGCTGCATCTATTTTTTAACGATAGAAATTTGTTTCTGTCGCTTTATAACCTCCCTGCTCTTTCATTTAACTCCTTAATCACTATAATAAAGAGACATCTATTTGTCAATAATGAGACTCATTCTTAATAAGGGAAATTACAAATTACTGTTATCCTGTATAGACAGAACGGACATAAAAAGAGACGCAGCTGCAAACTGCGTCTCTTTACTATACCGTGCCTGAATCAGGAGGTCTTTAGTCTTCAAGCTCCGGTTTTGACTGAATATCCGAACCTTGTTCCTTCGGGAACGGATTGACAAAGGTGAAAATCAGGCCGCCCACGATTGCAATTCCCATGCTTACATACATGGGCGCAATAATGGCATCACCCGTAATATTGGTAATCATCTGGATCCAGTAAGTGGACAGGAAAGCGAACAGATTCATGATTGCCAGAACAATTGACGTATTCAGCGCCAGATCATCCGGACTGGACATCATCCCCAGAATCATCATAACGGCCGGCATGAGTGTGCTGAATCCCAGCCCCATAACAGCGGCACCCAGTGTAATCATAATAACGTTGGGGACGAACAGGATCAGGACGTAGCCCAGAGCCATCAGGAACAGACCCACTGCAATGACAAAGCGTCCGGTTCCTTTAAACATTTTTCCGAATATAACGCCGGCGATCATCCCGCCTACAGTAAAGAACGAAAGCACTACAGCAGAAGTCGCTGCATCACCGATATTCGTCAGAACCAGATACGAGGACATCCCCATAAGCATCGGGTAGTCGATAAACATGACGCAGCCAAACAGGATGGAAAGAATCCAGACCTTGCCGGGCACGTGCATTTTATGTTTTTCGCCATTGGCCGGGGCAGCAATCTTTTCCGGTTCCGGCAGAAAGAAAATAACCAGAAGCAGCGAAACAATCCCCAGAATATGCGGCAGGAAGCTGTAATTCCAGCCCAGACCTGCACAGAAACCACCCAGGAACTGCAGGATAATCCCGCCGATGTTCATACTCAGCGTGCCTATCCCCATGAGGCTGGCTCTGCGATCTCCCTTGAAATTTCCGAGAATCAGCGCGTTGCCAAGAGGTGAAAGAATACCAAGGCCGATTCCGAAAATCGCACGTTCAATGAGAATTACTGTAAAATCATCTGAAAAGAACGGAGCAACACCACCCAGAATAAAGATGATGATTCCGATCACCGCCAGTGTTTTGTATTTAACCTTGTCCCCTGCCAGAACGCCGGCCAGCAGCGTAGCTGGAATGACAGTCAGAGACGGCAGCGTGGAGGCCAGGTAGATGGTAGAAATGGACAGATCCGGAAAGGCCTGCATAATACTGTTCAATGCAGGTGTAATAGTCCCGACACCCATCGTCAGGAAAAAAACAGACATAATGGCAATAATACCCATGGAGCTGGATTTAGATGTATTCATTTGTTTTCCTTGTATGACAATTCTTATAAAAACAAAAAGTAAAGTTTGCAGTTGTAGGATACGTTTACAAAAGGTATCAAAATATAAGCTGTCGACAATCAATCATCCGTTAACACGACAGCTTATAGGTTTTTAGAATTTTTCTTTGCTCAGTTCATCGATGACTTCATCGGTTGTTTCGTAAACGCCCGGGAAAGAACTAAAGCCGAGTCCCTGAGTCAGACAGGGAATAAAATAGAGTTTGCCGCATTCATCGACGGCTTTTCTGGTATATTCTTCAACGATGTCCCTGTTCCAGGCCGGGAAATCCACAACACCACTGTCAATATCACCCATAAAGGAAATTTTGTCACCATATTCTTTGATCAGTGCGGGTACGTCATTGGTCGTCATGCAGCCCTGCCAGACGTCGATACCCATGTCGATCATTTCCGGAACCAGCGTTGCCGCGTAGCAGTCGGAATGATGAACAATATACTGGACACCGTGATCTTTATAGTATTGATAGATCTTTTTATACGCAGGCAGAATAAACTCATCAAACATTGCCGGTGACATGAAGGTAGAACGCTGTCCGCCCCAGTCATCATGATGGAAAATAACTTCCGGATGCAGATGGTCAATCAGCTGTTCGGCCCAGTCGATTTCAAACTGAGTCAGGCAGTCTATAAATTCGTGCATCGCTTCCGGTTCTTCATAATAATCACACAGCGCTTCGTCCATGCTGAGAATATGATGTGTTTTTTCGAAGATGCCGGGTGCCACAAAAGCTGTTACATATTTTTCGCCTTTTTCACGGATCGCTGCAGCATGATCCATCGCTGGTTTCCATTCTTCATCTGTGAATTTTACCGGCGGAATCTGAACTTCATTTTTCCAGTCCGTGATATCTTTAATGGCTATCTTGTCCGGTGTATGAACCGGGAACGCACCGATCTGGCCTTCTTTCCAGGTCCATGTCACACCCCAGTCACCCTTGACGGTTTCACCCGGAGCCGGCTGTCTTGCACCTGGCGTTTCCAGGATAATATCCATAAATTCATACTGCTTGACAAAACGGTCCGGATTTCCGCCGGTTATGGTTTCTTTAAAATTGTCTTTAATCGATAGCATGTCTTTTCTCCCCGTTTATACAGCAGCAGCAGCCAGTTCTTTAGCTTCTCCGACAGCAGACCCTGCATCCGGTGCATAACCGTCTGCCCCGATTTCCGCTGCAAATTCAGGTGTTACCGGTGCACCACCGCAGATTACCTTGAAGTTGCCGATCTTGCAATCCTTGAGTACTTTAACGGTTTCTTTCATCGCAGGCATCGTGGTCGTAAGCAGACCCGAGAGCGCAACGATCTTGACATCCGGATGCTGTTCAATGGCTTCAACGAATTTTGCCGGTGAGACATCAACGCCCAGATCAGTCACTTCAAATCCGCAGCTCTTGATCATCATCGCAACCAGATTCTTGCCGATATCGTGCAGGTCGCCTTCGACCGTGCCGATAATGCAGTCGCCGAGACTTTCTGTCGTTCCGCCTGCCAGCAGCGGTTCGAGGATGCCAAGTCCTTTTTTCATGGTCTTGGCTGCAATGAGCATTTCAGGCACGAAGATTTCGTCTCTGGAAAAACGATCGCCAACATCACCCATGGTGTCGATCATCGCATTGAGAACTTCCTGCGGTGCTGCTCCTTCATCCAGTGCTGCCTGCACTGCTGCTTCGATCTGCTTTGACTTGCCGCGTGAAACCAGATCCTTTACATCGTCAATTTTAGACATTTTCTCCTCCATGTTTTTAATTGCGATTAGTTTATATAGGCATAATATAGCTGTATATACCGGATGTCAATCCTTTATGAAAAGGTTTTATAGTTAAATATTTGTTTATATACCTGACTATAATCGTCAGATAAACGTTTTTAATCTATTGTTGACACTGCCTGAACCAGGTGATAGCATTTTCTTATAAATTCCTAATTGCGATTAGTTTCCTATCCGTCATAGTCAGTATTGTTTGGCATTGACCTGAAGGTCAGAAAGACAAAGATATGAAAACAGCCGGAACCTATATGAAGAGAGCAGCAGAGCGGGATTACAGTCAATCCTGGCAGATCCCCGGAAAATTCCCCTGGATTTTCCAGCAGCCCAAACCATCGGTAACAGGCAGGCCGGTCGAGGTAAAAGAAAATTACATCCGATGCGTAAAAGGCGAACAGCCCTACTGGATGCCCGCCTATTTCTACGAATCCAATACCGTGTGGCCCGACGCCGTGGAAGAACACCCGATTCCCGAAGTGGATGGATACGACTGGTGGGGTGTGGATTGGAAAATGGTTGATTCGATCGAGGGAATGATTACCCGGCCCGGAACGCGGGTCATTAATGATTTCGAAAACTGGGAAAATGAAGTGGAATGGCCCGATTTATCCCTGGTCGATTTTAAAGCCGATGGAGAAAAAATCCAGCAGAACTACGACCCACAGCGCCCGCATATTTATGAATGCGTCGAAGGAATCACCGAACGTCTTCACGAAATGATGCCGTTTGACGAATTCCTGCTTACCTTTTACGAAGAACCGGAAGCACTGGAACGCTTTCTCGACAAAATGGCCGACTACAAAATAGAATGCTGTGATTATATATTCGACAATTACGGAAGAGTAGACGGTGTCCTCTATCATGACGACTGGGGAACACAGCGCTCCGGATTCTATTCGAATGAAATGTTCCGTGAACAGATCATGCCGCAGACACAGCGCCTGCTCCGCCATATTAAAGATCAGGGTAAATTTATCGAACTGCATTCGTGCGGCAAGAATATTCAGTACATTCCGGAAATGCTGGAAATGGGAATTGATATGT
>JBMNSG010000172.1:0-4374 GCA_050945075.1 Eubacteriaceae bacterium
AACAGAAATGAAGGCAGGTGGAAAACGCGAAGTCATTGATTTCCTGCCCAAGTATGCCAGCGGCATTGTCGCTCAGGTCCGGAAAAAAACCGGTGAAGAACGACCGCTGGAAGGCGCCCGCATTATCGTTGATGCAGGAAACGGAGCCGGCGGCTATTTTGTCCACGATGTACTGGTGCCGCTGGGCGCAGATACCCGCGGTTCACAGTTCCTGGAACCGGACGGACATTTTCCGAACCATATTCCCAACCCGGAAGCGGAAGAAGCGATTGAAGCCATTGAATCCGCAGTCCGTGAAAACGGGGCGGATCTGGGAATTATTTTCGATACCGATGTAGACCGTTCTGCCATCGTTGACGAAAAAGGGAATTCGATCAATAAATCTGCTTTTATCGCCTTTATCGCATCCCAGATTCTCGATGAATTTCCGGGCAGCACCATCGTCACCGACTCGGTAACCTCCAACGGACTGACAGCCTTTATCGAAAAACGGGGCGGTGTTCACAAGCGTTTCAAGAGAGGCTACAAGAACGTCATTGACGAAGCCAAACGTATTAATGCAGAAGGCGGAGATTCGCATCTGGCTATGGAAACCTCGGGACACGGCGCCATCAAAGAAAACTATTTCCTTGATGACGGTTCCTATCTGGCGATGCTGGCGCTTTCCGCTTTTGCCAAAGCCAGAAAGAACGGACATACCGTTTCCGAATTTCTGGCAGACTATCACTATCCGCTGGAAGAAATGGAAGTCCGCTATAAGATTGCAGCGGATGATTTTCGGGCATACGGACAGAAGCTGCTGGATGCCTTTAAAGCATTCGCAGAAAAACAGCCGGGATGGAGTGTCGTGGAACCCAATTACGAAGGTGTCCGCGTCAACTGTGACAGTCAGGCAGGTAACGGCTGGATTCTGGTGCGGATGAGTCTGCATGAACCAGTACTGCCGGTTAATATTGAATCAGAACAGGCAGGCGGTGCACAGGAAATTCTCGATACTTTCGAAGGATTCCTGAAGGACTGGCCTGAAATCAGGAAATAAGAACAGGAATGATGGAAAACAAGATCAATAGAAAGCCGGGTTCCGCGAAAGCGGAGCCCGGCTCTGTTTCTGCCCTCAGAGGAGGGCTGCTCGTAATCCTGGCCGGAATAGGCTGGGGAATTATCGGTATATTCACGAGAAAACTGACAGCAGCAGGACTGAACTCGTTTCAGATTATTTTTGTCCGCGGTCTGCTTACCGCGCTGATGCTGGCTGCCGTGATGGCGGTCCGCTCGCCGGGCCTGTTCCGGATCCGGGTGCGGGACCTGTGGATGTTTGTCGGATGCGGACTACTGTCCATTGTCTTTTTTAATGTCTGTTATTTTATGACAATTGAAGCTTCCACACTCTCTGCTGCGGCGGTTCTGCTGTACACGGCCCCATGCTTTGTGATCCTGTTTTCTGCTGTTCTGTTCCATGAAAAAATAACCGGGAGAAAAATCACAGCATTACTGCTGGCCTTTTCAGGCTGTGCACTGACAGCCGGGATTGCAGGCGGAAACGCGGGTCTCACCGCGTTTTCGGTTCTGACCGGAATTGGTTCCGGCGTCGGCTTTGCACTTTACAGTATATTTTCCAAGCTGGCGCTGCAGCGTTACAGTGCTGTGACCACGACCTTCTGGACCTATCTGTCCGTAACAGTCGGTTTGCTGCCTTTTTCACAGCCGCATCAGATACTGGAGATTACGGAACAGGATCCTGTGCTGATCCTTGACCTGGTTCTGATTGCCCTGGTATGCACGCTTCTTCCATCCACCCTTTACACCAAAGCCCTGACCATGATGGAGGCCGGCAGGGCATCGGTCATAGCTTTTGTTGAACCGCTGACAGCTACGGTAACCGGCATTGCCTGTTTCGGCGAGCAGCTTACCTTTCAGTCTGCAGCCGGAATTGCACTCATATTTATTGCCTTGATTGTCCTGAATACAGGGGCAGCAGACCAGACCGGCAGCGCCCGCTCCGGACAAGAACAGGATCACGATTCACAGACTGAAGGGTCTCCCGGTTTCAGAAAACCGGATGATCACATCAAACTTCGTGAGCAGTAATCCGTTCCCGGTGATTCAGTACGTTAAATTGTTCAGGGAAAACCGGCATTTACTTTAACCCCTTTTTAAGCTGTGATAGAATAATACCGTACTTTTTATCAATATAGACAGGGGAATATCATGCAAACTATCGATGTAGGTTTTCTGTCGCTGGTTCCGCCGCTTATCGCGATCGCACTGGCGCTGATTACCAAGGAAGTTATCAGCTCGCTCATCATCGGCATACTGTCCGGCGGACTGATTTATGCGCTTAATACCGGAGGCGGGCTCATTGAAATGAGCAGTGTCTCGTTCGGCGTCATGGCCGATACTGTAGGCTCGCCCGGTAAATTCAACATCATCCTGTTCCTGGCTCTGCTGGGCGCACTGGTTTATGTAGTGACCAAGGCCGGCGGTTCAAGAGCTTATGGGAACTGGGCTACCAGAAAATTAAAATCCAAACGCAGTGCCCAGCTGGCTACCAGCTTTCTGGGAATGATCATCTTTATCGATGACTATTTTAACTGCCTGACTGTCGGAACGGTCATGAAACCAGTTACCGACAAATATAAGGTTTCGCGGGCCAAGCTCGCCTATCTGATTGATGCCACTGCGGCTCCGATCTGTATTATCGCTCCGATTTCAAGCTGGGCGGCTGCGGTAGGCGCCACTCTTTACGAAACAGGTGCCTTCCAGAACGAACTGCAGGCCTTTATGGCGACTATCCCGTACAATCTGTACGCACTGCTCACGATCTTTATGGTACTGATGCTTTCCGTGATCGACCTTGATTTTGGGACCATGGAAAAGGAACAGATCAAAGCACAGGAAACCGGGGATCTGGGTGCGATAACTACTACGGATTTGAGTGACGAGGATATTTCCGATAAAGGAACCGTCTGGGACCTGATTATCCCGATTGGCTCACTGATCGTCTTTTCTATTCTGGCAATGCTCTGGAACGGCGGTTTCTGGTCAGGCCAGGGTCTTTCGCTGGCAGAAGCTTTCGGGAATTGCGATGCTTCCGCAGCTCTGGTTCTGGGCGGCTTCTGGGCACTGATCGTAACCTTCTTTCTGCTGGTTCCGAGAAAGCTTATCAGCTTCCGCGGCTATATGTCCGGGATCGCGGAAGGGATCAAAAGCATGGTTCCGGCCTATATTATTCTGACACTGGCGTGGACCATCGGCGCACTCTGTCAGGATTACCTTGGAACCGGTGCCTATGTCGGCCATCTGGTGGAAGTCAGCCATCTGCCGCAGGGACTTATTCCGGCAGTGGTTTTCCTGGTTGCTTCCGGTCTGTCTTTCTCGATCGGTACTGCCTGGGGGACTTTCGGAATCTTTATTCCCATCGTGGTCTTCATCTGCCAGGCTACAGCACCTGAACTGATCACAGTTACGCTGTCTGCAGCGCTGGCCGGTTCAGTTTTCGGGGATCACTGTTCTCCGATTTCCGATACCACCATTCTTTCCAGTACGGCTGCCGGTTGCGACCATATCCGCCACGTCTCGACACAGATTCCGTATGCCGTAACAGTAGCGGCGTGCTGTTTTGTCGGCTATATCATCGCAGGTTTCTCGAACGGTAATCTGCTGTTGACACTGGGAAGCAGTCTGGTCCTGCTGGGACTGGTCCTGTTTACCATGCACCGTCTGACTATGAAAAAGATAGACCGCGATGCAGAACCGGAAATATCCGGTGAATGAGACTGAGCACATAAACTGAATGAACAGATTTTAAAAGACCTCCATCAGGAGGTCTTTTTTAGTGTCAGAATGGTACAGCTATTCACTGTAGCCGGTTATATGGCAGGACGGTTTCTGCATTGCTGACCCCGCAGGTATGTGAAAAATCACATAAAAATGAATGTACCCGTGAAAAATCACAGCTTTTAAAAACCGGGTGAAAATGTACGCCATGTTCCCCAAAGCTTCCCAAAAGATAGATTAAGCTTTTAAAGGCTGATAAACTACAGTCATCGCAGCGATACAAATCATTATAAGGGGAGTAAGAAATCTCATGATGCAGAAAATTCAAAAATTCGGCGGTGCCATGTTCACGCCGGTTCTCCTGTTTGCATTCGCCGGTGTGATCATCGGCTTCGGGACCCTCTTCACAACGGAAGTTGTCATGGGCTCGATTGCAGCAGAAGGAACGCTCTGGACGAACTGCTGGAATGTCCTGCTTGATGGAGGCTGGACAGTATTCAATCAGTTACCGATATTATTCGTAGTCGCCCTGCCAATAGGCATGGCCAAAAAACAAAACGCCCGCTGCTGTATGGAAGCGGTTGTCACCTATCTTAC
>JBMNSG010000173.1:0-4371 GCA_050945075.1 Eubacteriaceae bacterium
CGCTTATACTTTTATTCTTTGTTAATTTTTAAATAATAAAAAAGCTCCCTGCGGGAGCTTCATTTAAAGTTTATCATTATTTTTTCCGCACCATACCGAAATGTATTCAGAAGAAGTTTTGCTTCGATCCTGGCGAAATTTTTCCAGTTCTTTCTGTTTACTGCAACTTTTTTCAGCCTGTACAGATTTTTAAAGCCTTCCTGTATTCCCCTTTTATAGGATTCACCGTACCCCAGACGCAGGAAATGACAGTATTTAATTCCGAATCCGGCTGCCAGGAACGGCATATTAACGGCCAGCAGCAGAGCCGGTGTGTTCTTGTAGACCAGATAAATATTGTTTCGTGCAGAAATTTCCACCTTGAACGGCGAGTATTTTTCTCCGCCTGCTGTCGTTGCGGAACCGATATGGAAGCAGCGGGCTCCCGGCTCGTAGCGGTTCTGGTAGCCGTAAATCATAGCACGCCACCCAATATCGATATCCTCCAGGTACGCGAAATGATTTTCGTCAAACAGGCCTATTTCATCAAACACCGAGCTTCTGTACAATCCTGCTCCGGCACAGGCAGAAAACACCTGATCCGCTTTATCAAAAAAGCGAATCGGCATACCATCGCCGCGCTTCCAGCCCCATCCGAGAATACTCATAAAATCGCCGGTATCATCCAGAAGTTCCCGCTCACGGTAACGAATCATTTTGGATGAGACTGAAAAGACCCGGTCTTCTTTCTCTATGGCACTGCACATCACATCAATAAAATCCGTGTCCAGCACTACATCATTGTTCAGCAGCAGGATATAATCGCCCTCTGCAGCCTCAATCCCGCGATTCACTGAACAGGCAAAGCCGGAATTCTTGTCATTACAGATGAGCCGGATATTCTCTCTCTCTTCAAGCATTTCCATACTGCTGTCAGTAGAACAGTCATCCACCACAATGACTTCCATGTCCGGATACTGCTGTTCAAACACGCTGTCCAGACAGTTATTGATAAACTCTTCGCCGTTAAAATTGGGAATCACGACGGATACTTTCTTATTTGTGTTTTCCATATGCCTATTTTATAAAATCCGGCGCTTTCAGGCAATCAGATTTACCAGCATCCCCGCCAGTAACAGTTTCACATCGTTCTGTCCTGAACAAAATACGGTCAGACTCTGATTGACCATATAAAAAAGCTCCCCGAAGGGAGCCCCTGTTGATGTCGTTCTAAAAAATGTCTGATACCGGTATAACCGGATGCACAACCTGTTATATCGTGCCGGTTATTCCGTTATGCTGTTGATAATATTAACCAACCTTGTTGCATATGCCGTATCAGCCGCCCAGGTTCCCCCGAGTGAGCCGATTGTTTGAGCCGATCCCCGTTTTACGTAGTTGAACCGATTGTCCACACATGCGTTATTCAGAGAATCAGTCGAGGCATAAGCCTTTAAATGCTGGATCTGGGCACGAATTCCCATTCGAATCCCGGTGGCATTATCGCCATATCCGGAGAAGTCTTCTCCGCTGACGCCGCCTCCTGTTGCGCCGAGACCTGCAAAATTAAACTGCGAAATTTTGACGTCTCCGCCAAAAGCAAGCCATCCTGTTTCATGCATGGCCTGGGCAAACGCGATATCTGCGCGTACGCCTTCCGCTTTCGCTTCGTCGATATACATCTGGGCAAAAGTACTCAGATCGACTCCGCGATCCGTATAATATGTTGGAAAGGCTGCGGATGCATTGCGGTTGTACAGTGAAACCAGCTGTGCAGCTGTAACACTGGATGTACCCATGATTTTTGTATCGGTCGAGACCTGCGTACTGGTTACAGTCCCCAGCTGGCCTGCTGTGACTGAAACAGCTGTACTTGCCAGAAATGTCTGATTACCGTTACTGTCCCTGCCGTAAGCATGAACAAAGTAATTTCCGGTATCATAATTATGATCTATCAGATCTACGGTTGCTGTGTAGCTGTCGCCGTTTTTCTGAGCAGTATACCAGATCAGATCATCCTGGCCGCCTTTTTCGCTCCAGACCGGAATATAAATCTTACTAACTCCGTTTGGTGCACTGACTCCGGAGACAGAAACTGTAAAGCTCCCGTTTTCCGGAGTACTCACAGAAAGCGAGTCTGCTGTCATGCCGGATACAGTGACAGAAGTACTGTTCAGGAAAACCTGTTTCCCATTGTTATCTGTCCCATAAGCATGAACAAAGTAATTTCCTGCACTGTTTCCATGATCTTCCAGATTTACGGTTGCTGTATAGCTGTCACCGTTCTTTGTGGCTTTATACCAGATCAGATCGTCCTGACCGCCATTTTCACTCCAGACCGGAATGTAAATCCTGCTTACTCCGTTCGGTGCGTTAATTCCGGATACAGTGACTGTGAAACTCCCGTTTTCCGGTGTACTCGCTGAAACCGAACTCGCGGTCATGCCGGGTACAGAGATGGAGGTATTGTTCAGGAAAACCTGTTTCCCGTCATTATCCGTCCCGTAGGCATGGATATTATAGGTACCTGTGTCGTATCCATGATCTTTCAGATTCACGGTGACTGTATAATTGTCACCACTCTTTGTGGCTTTATACCAGACCAGGTCGTCCTGACCGCCATTTTCACTCCAGACCGGAATATAAATCCTGCTTATTCCGTTCGGTGCATCGATTCCGGAGACAGTAACTGTAAAGCTCCCGTTCTCCGGTGTGCTCGCAGTAACTGTCTGAGCAGTCATCTGCGGGAATGTCACCGTGGTCGCGCCTGCAAGGGCCGAACCCGAATAAGCGTGAACATTATAAATCCCGCCTTCATCATTGTGATCCGCCGTACGTATTTTGTACCGGTAGCTCCCGTCCGTCTGTCTGATTCCTGAAGACCAGATCAGATCATCCTGATCGTTTCTGGATGTCCAGACTGCAAAGCTGACATTAGACCCTGAGACTCCTTTGAGATACACCTGTGCTTCCGTAGTGGATGTCCGGTTTACGGTCAATCCGCTGGAGATACCTGTCAGTGTCTGCACAGAAAATTTCTTCACTGCATATCCGGAATAATTTCCGGCATTATCATAGACGTAAGCCTGACAGATATATTTCCCGGTCTCACTGTTATGGTCGGCAATATCAATTTGAGCTGACCAGTTTCCGTTTCCATTATCAACGCCCTTATACCATTTCAGGTCGTCCTGGCCGTTCTTTTCAGTCCAGACAGGAAAGTATACCTGACTGACGCCGCTGGAATCGTCCGAAACACCTGACACCTTTACTGTTATAACGGCATCAGTGGTCGTATCAGAATCCAGACTGGTAGAAACTGAAGAGATGACCGGCGCTGTTGTGTCTTTTGCAGACTGTCCGAAAAATTCATTTATGGCGTTCAGGAAACGATTCGATGCGTCTTCCCTGTAAGTTGAACTGTTCAGATAAGAAGATTCTGAAGCATTCGAAATAAAGCCGCCTTCGTACAGAATGCAGGGCGCATTTGAGTGAGCAGGCAGATAATCATCCCGTTCAACAGTCTGTCTGTGTGACAGACTCGATCCAGAAAAAGCATTTTCCATCAGCTGGGCAAACGTCTGTGAATCCTGTGCCTGCCAGCAGGGAGTACTGTCTCTGAAAGCCGTTGAACCGTCAGACCAGAGACCTGATGCCGTGTAAACACCTGATGCGTCATAATCTCTGTAACTGCTCCAATACAGCTCATAACCTGAGGCAGAACTTCCGCCCGAGTTATGGTGAATGGAAATCACCAGATCGGGATTAACCGAATTGGCCAGAGCGTTAACAGAAGCCAGTGAATTTCCCATTGCTGCAGTTCCCAGTGCATATTTTGAAAGAGAGCTGTCCGTCGTATGAGTCAGATAGACCTTATATCCCGCTTTCTCAAGTTTCTGTACCAGAACGCCTGCCAGATCCTGATTGACCTGAGCTTCGGTGATACCGGTGCTGCTGTTTACAGCTCCTGAATCATACCCAACGCTGTGCCCCGGATTGATGACTATGACTTTCTGGCTCGCAAAAACCGCCGGATTCAATCCGGTTATGAATGTGAAAAAGAATACGGAAAGTATTAAAACCGCTGTGAGCCTTCCTCTATTAAGTTTTTTTGAGATTCAATAATCCTCCTTTCATTCGGATTCGATCACAGCAGAATGCCCCTGAAGTTCAGCATGTTGTCTAACGCATTTCTGTTACAATCTTTATAAATTATATCATGTTTTAAATTCCATCACATGAATTAAGAATTATTTTAGAATTATATGCATGCTTTTCTTCATATCATTTTTAAGTTTTATATTATTTTCATTATCATTTTATATAAATATATAATCACTACACTTATTATTTAATGCTAAATGTACGAATTCCTGAATACTTGCTTAAATT
>JBMNSG010000174.1:0-4332 GCA_050945075.1 Eubacteriaceae bacterium
CTGCCAGTATTTCACTGTCTTCATAGATAATCTCAAAAGGTTCATCGACCGGATCTGCATCTGTATGCTCCCTGGGAAGAACGATATGGATTTTGTCTCCAGCCTGAGCCGAAGAGTTAACACGTGCAAATCTGCCGTTTACTTCGAGAATCCCATCTCGTTTTATACTTCGCAGAATACGCGTGGAAAAACCGTATTTACCGGAAAGCAGTCCAGACAGCTTTCCGGATTCATACGGTTCAAGTACATAATTATATTCTCGTTCATTTTCAGACGGAATTATCATAACAGACCTCTGCTATTGTCATAGTATCTTTTATTTTAAAGGAATTGTGAAAAGATATCAACATTCTTTAGGTTTGGCAGGACCTGTCACAGACTGTAATCGAGCGCAGATTTAAAAGACCTGCTGTTCTTTCAGACTGACAAAGCGGCCGGAGCCTACAATAATATGATCCAGCACCGGTATCTGCAGCAGTTCTCCGGAACGATACAGTTCCAGTGTCACATCCCGGTCTTCCCTGCTCGGGCTGGGATCGCCGGACGGATGATTATGTGCCAGTATAATTTTCGCTGCATGCAGACGTATTGCGGGACTGAATACTTCGCGGGGGTGTACCAGAGATGAAGTCAGTGTACCCTTTGTGACAGTGACAAAATCAATAATTTCATTTTTCGCAGTCAGCATCATCACGCAGAATTCCTCCTGCTGCTTATAACTGAGTCTTTCGATCAGAAAATGTCCCGCATCGTCCGCAGACGAGATTATTTCTCTGCGGCTGCGGTCCCGGTTTTCATAAACACGTTTTCCAAGTTCCAGTGCCGCCATGATCTGACAGGCCTTGGCCACGCCGATACCGGCAAGCTGATCGTTGCTGCACAATTCCGGAATCCGGGCATTATAAAACAGCTTCAGATCGTTCCCATAAACTCTGAGCACTTCATGACCCAGACCTACAGCGCTCATTTTGCGATTTCCACTCCGGATAATCAAGCCGATCAGCTCGGCATCCGAAAGTGCTTCCGGTCCGGATGCAATCATCCTCTCCTGCGGTCTTTCCTGTGCCGGGCATTCACGGATGCACTGACTCTGTTTACTTTCTCCCTTGACATTTGTACCGGGCTGTAATGAAATATTTTTCATAAAATCCCCCCTGTTCATGAATTTTGGAGATTATAACAGAGTCCAGATTTAAAGAACAGGGTATATTATTTATTCAGAATGAATAACAGGAGAAAGAATATGAACGATTTTAACCGCGCTGAACCATCTGCACAGGCTAGTGAAGACCGGAACACCCTCGAAAACCAGGAAACCAAAGCCGAAACAGATAACAGCAGCGACCAGAAAAACAACCAGTCCCAGGCCGGCACAGGCGATCAGGACGAAGCGTTCAATTCAATGTATTCAGGTGATTTCCAGATTGCTCTGTTCGGAATCGATCCGAAGACCGTGATGGAACCGGTTCTCGATGTGAGCTGCGGACCCGATCCCCAGCTGGTCCTGTCACTTCGCATGGCGGGACTGGATGCCTACGGTGCTGATATTGACGCACCTGACTATCCATTTACACATAAGGCCAGCTGGACATCATCCAATTTCGGACAAAACCAGTGGGGAACAATTCTTTCCAATATCGGTGTCCCTGAAATCATCAATGCGGCCATTTCAGATAAATCGGAAGCGCTGCAGGGATTGACACTGGCTTATTATAATCTGCTGGGCTGTCTGAAAACCGGCGGCAAATTTATTTACGCGCCGTCTATACCGGGTCTTGAAGAAACAATACCTTCCGAACTGTTCAGCGTCAGTCATGAGGAGATTACGCCGGGACTGGAGCGAACTGTCATTACCCGCCTGAAAGATTTTTAAGTCCGTTTATCCGGCGGATTAAAAAAACACCGGAGCGGCTCAGCCGCGGCGGCGTTTCTTCAGAATATTTGATTGGTTCGTCTGAGTCTTATGGACCGCCGGCGCAGTTCCGGATCTGCCGGCTGCAGTGGACCGGTTTGCAGTACCTGCCTGCCGGTGCTGCTGTGTCACAGGTTTGCTTCTGACTGCAGTCTGCTGGGTAACCAGCCTGCTCCCGACAATGCCTGACTGTGCCGCTGGAGCCTGCGCTCTTGAAACACGGCCGGCGGTTTTTGACTGAGCGGGACGACGGGCTGCCGCTGTATATCCGGATGATGTAACAGCCGTCTGCGATGCTCCTGTCCGTTTCACCGGTCGGGATGATGTTTTTGCAGCAGACTGCGATGTTCGCGATACTGAAGCACCCCCGGAATATTTTTGATTGCCGGACATACGTGGCTCTGTTCCAGTCCGTTTCGATGATGCTTTATCCCTGCCGGATTGAGTTTTGTCTTTCTGAATGCTTACAATTCTCGTATGTGAAAGTTTTTCACTCCATAAAATCATATTGCCTGTAAACAGCGATATGAGAATCTGGAAGGAAAAAACAATAAAAAACAGCAGAAAACATCCCGAAACAATACACAGAAAGATATCGAAGAAGCTGTTTGTGAACTCGGTATAGCCGTATACTTTGACAGCCAGTATCGGAGCCGGCAGAGCGACCATGATTTCAAGGCCGTAGCGGATCAGCAGCTGCCTGAATCCCGGCGCTCCATTGTCTTCATCCACTACGCGGATCCCGACAAACGCCTTACCCGGTGTTCTGCCCCTGGTAAACCATGGCAGAACTACAAAGTAGAGAAAAACCGCTACATCAAAGGCGATGAAGCTGACTGCAAAGCCCTGCTGATTCAGCAGGTCAAAGGCTTCGAATCCCGGAATGTGACTGCACATATTCATAAGCGCAGCCAGAATAAAGCCATCGACCAGAAGGGCTATGACCCGGCGCATTACCGTCACCCGGTTTCCGCCGGCATAACTGATCTCGTCAATTCTGCTTCTTCCCGGCAGCATCCACGTGACAGCCGGAGATAAAATCCAGCCCAGGGCAGCTCCGATAGTATTCATAAGCAGATCATCAACCTGAAACAGTCTGTAAGGTCTGGGATAGAGCCCGAAAAGAGCAGAAAGCTGAAGCAGTTCAAAGGAAAGGCTTAACAGAAAACCGAAAAATATGGTTTTCCCCCAGCCACAGCGAAAATAATAACGCATATAGATTCCAAACGGAATCAGCATCAGCAGGTTGTAAAAAGGTTCATAGACAAATACACTTTTGAAACCCTCAGCCCAGGTAGACGGATCGGTCAATACGAAATTCGTGTATTCACGGATATTATCGATAAAGCCGAAAAACCTCAGATCGACAGTCGGCCCGGTCATCTGACTAACCTCTTCCAGAGTCGGAAGCGGAAAAACGACCAGGATATAACAGCAGGTCAGATATAGAATAAACGAGTAAAAAAGGAAACTTCTTACTGCGGGTATTCCTCCGAATCTGCGATATTCATAAATTAAATAAGGTATCGTGATAATCGCTGCAATAAGCGGAAACAAATAGAAAGCCGCTTCCAGCGTGTTCAGGTAGCCTGAAGTCATCGTACTCCTTTCCCGCCGTCTGAAGAAAGGCGGCATGAGTAATTATTATAAGCATATATGCATAAGGAGACTTAAAATTCAGTAATCTGTGCATACGATGCGGATTCAAATCCAGCAGGAGGTAATTATGTTAGTTGGTGCATTTATTGTTCCACATCCGCCATTAATCATTCCGGAAGTCGGACATGGTGAAGAAAAGCTGATACCGGAAACCGTTAAAAGCTATAAGAAGATCGCTGATGCAATCCGCAGGCTGAAACCCGAAACAATTGTCATTACGACTCCTCATTCCATTATGTATCAGGATTACTTTCATATTTCACCCGGAACCGAAGCCGAAGGCAGTTTTGCCCGGTTCGGAGCCCCTCAGGTCAGTTTCAGAGTCGCCTATGACAGTGAACTGTCAGAACAGATTGCAGAATTCTGCGAGGAAGACAATATTCCGGCCGGTTTTCTGGGTGAACGGGACCCGCAGCTGGATCATGCTTTTCTGATACCAGTTTATTTCATTCAGGATCTGATCGGAAGCACAAAATTTGTCAGAATCGGCTTATCCGGTTTATCGGCAGACATGCATTTCCGCTTCGGAGAAGAAATCAGGAAGGCAGCAGACAGACTCGGACGCAGGATTGTCCTGGTCGCTTCAGGAGACTGCTCGCATGTTCTGAAGGCAGACGGTCCTTACGGCTATCAGCCGGAGGGTCCTGAATTTGACCGCAGACTGATTTCCTATATCCAGCAGGATTATCTGGAAGGACTTCTGGATTTCGACGAAGATTTTTGCAATAAAGCTGCGGAATGCGGACTCCGGTCCTTTATTA
>JBMNSG010000175.1:0-4312 GCA_050945075.1 Eubacteriaceae bacterium
GGAATTCCGTCTGCCCAAGAAACTGGTGGCGGCGGAAATTAAGAATATCGAAGATCTCGGTGTTAAAATTGAAACCAATGTCATTGTAGGCCGTTCAGTCACAGTGGAAGAACTCAGAGATAACGGGTATGACGCTGTCTTTATCGGCACTGGTGCCGGTCTCCCCGGTTTCCTTCATATACCCGGTGAAAATCTGCTGGGCGTTTATTCGGCCAATGAATTTCTGACTCGTGTGAACCTCATGACAGCCTATCGTTTCCCGGATACACCCACTCCGGTAAAGATCGGCAAGAATGTAGCCGTTGTAGGCGCCGGCAATGTTGCCATGGACGCAGCCCGCACAGCCAAGCGGCTGGGTGCGGAAAATGTCTATATTGTCTACCGCAGAAGCGAAGAAGAAGCACCGGCACGGATCGAGGAACTCAATCATGCCAGAGAAGAAGGGATTATCTTCCATTTTCTGAATAACCCCTCCGCCATTCTCGGGAATGATGAGGATCAGGTTGTCGGGCTTGAAATTGTCAAACAGAAACTGGGTGAACCGGATGCCTCGGGCAGACGCCGTCCTGTTCCGATTAAAGGATCGAATGAAGTGCTGGGCGTGGATACCGTTATTATCGCCATCGGGCAGAGTCCGAACCCGCTTATCCGGAAAACAACACCGGGGCTGGATTGCCAGCCATGGGGCGGAATTATTGTCGATGAAGATACCCTGGAAACTTCTGTAGACAACGTCTATGCCGGTGGAGACACCGTAAGCGGTGCAGCTACCGTAATCCTGGCTATGGGAGCCGGGAAAAAAGCCGCTGCTGCACTTGACCATAAACTCAGAGCATAAAAACACACACGCGTAAGCGGGCAGCTGCAGACAGTGCGGACAAAACCACAACAGAACAGCTCAGAACAAAAGAACAGCTGCAACATATGCGGGAGGGAAATAGAAATGAATGACAGCCAGTTAAATCAATTAATGAAAATCCTGTCCGACTGCGGACTAGGCGCTCTTTTGATTCATGAAAACGGTACATTGCTTTCAGTCAATCAGAGAGGCGATGCCCTGCTCCACGGCAACGGCAAACTGGCGGGATCTTCTCTCCCTGCTTTTCTCAAACCGCTGTGTGAAGAACCGGCTGATGAAAGTCATTATCTCCGTGTTCAATTCGGAGAGTATATTACACGCAAACCCTACCCCGCTCCCGATTTTCTTCCGGAAGGCACAAGGCTGATCGTCTTCCGCAATGCCACCTGTGACTACAACCTGGATATGGTGCTCAGTGTTATGAACCATATTAACGAAGGGGTTGTGATGTGTGATGAGGAGGGCCGGCTTAATTATCTGAATGATCCGGCCATCATGCTGGATTCCCTGGTTGAAGAAAACGTCATCGGTGAAGATGTCAATGATGTCTACAGCATGAATGACCAGCAGAGCTGTTCCCTGCCCAAGGTGATCCGGGACGGCCGCACCATCCCCAACCAGCGTCACCGCTATACCACACGTTTCGGGAAAAAGGTCGATGCAGTTGCCAATACCTACCCTGCCTTTAAAAACGGAAAAATCATAGGCGGGCTGAATATAGTACAGGACTGGCGTGCCATCGACAATCTGCACAAACAGGTTATTGACCTGCAGGAAAAACTGGGAAAATATGACAGCTCGGAAACCGGGAAAAGCAGTAACAAAAGCGGTCTTTCCGCCAGTTACACCTTTGAAGATATCATCTATACCAGTCCTTCCATGCGCAGACTCATTGATCAGTGCAAACAGGTTGCCAAAACCGATTTTCCGGTCATGATTTACGGGGAAACCGGTACCGGGAAGGAACTCTTCGCACAGAGTATCCATAATGCCAGCAATCGTGCCGACGGCCCCTTTCTTGCAATCAACTGTGCCGCTCTTCCGGAAAATCTGCTGGAAAGCCTGCTGTTCGGGACCGTCAAGGGTTCTTTTACCGGCTCGGAAAACCGTGCAGGGCTGTTTGAACAGGCCAACCACGGCACACTGCTGCTCGACGAAATCAACTCAATGGACATTACCCTGCAGGCGAAACTGCTGAGAGTCCTGCAGGACGGGATGATCCGCCGTGTAGGCAGTTCGACAGAGGTCAAGGTGGACGTCCGCGTCCTGTCCTGCCTGAATATTCCGCCGCTCCAGGCCATTGCCGAAAACAAGCTGCGCCAGGATCTGTTTTACAGGCTGGGTGTGGTCAATATAGACATACCTCCGCTGCGCGAACGCAAGGAGGATATTGCCCTGCTCACCAAGCATTTTATCGTGGAGTGCAATCAGAAACTCCTGAAAAACGTCAGAAACATCGATGACGATACCAGGACCATATTCAATGCGTATGACTGGCCGGGAAACGCCAGAGAACTGAGGCATACCATTGAGCACGCCATGATTATTCTTCCGGAAAATGAAACCTACATCACCCGGACCTATGTCTCGGGTACAATCCTGTCGGTTACGGATAAACCCGCAGCAGCGGCTGCCACGGCTGTTCCATCTACAGCCCGACTTACTTTGTGTTCGGAAAAGAAACAGAAAACCAGGTTGGTGAACTGGTTAAGAAATACGGCGGCAGCAAGGTCATGATCCACTACGGCGGTGGTTCCGTCAAGCGTTCCGGTCTGCTGGATCGTGTAAAAGCTTCCCTGGATGCAAGCGGCATCGACTATGTAGAACTTGGCGGCGTTGAAGCCAATCCGAAGAGCGGACTGGTTTATCAGGGCATTGAAATGGCCAGAAAAGAAGGCGTAGACTTCATGCTTCCTCTGGGCGGCGGTTCTGTAATCGACTCAGCGAAAGCCATTGCTCTGGGTGTCCCCTATAATGGCGATTTCTGGGATTTCTACACAGGCAAGGCTGTTGAAGAAGCACTGCCGGTAGGCGTTATCGTAACACTGGCTGCTTCAGGAAGTGAAGCTTCTACAGATACAGTTGTCACCAACGAAAACGGCATGCACAAACGCTGCGCAGACGGCGATGTTCTTCGTCCGAAGTTCGCGATCATGAATCCGGAGCTTACCACAACACTTCCGCCTTACCAGACAGCAAGCGGCATCACCGACATCATCGCACACTGCATGGAACGTTACTTCTCCAAGACCAAAGATGTTGAACTCACAGACCGGATGCTGGAAGCCGTAATGCTTACCATGATCAAGGAAGGCCGCAGAGCCATGGCAGATCCTTCAAATTATGAAGCCCGCGCCAACATCATGTGGTCAGCTACGATTGCTCACAACAACATCACCGGCGTAGGCCGTGATCAGGACTGGGGCACCCATCATATGGAAAACGAACTGTCCACCACCTACGGATGTTCACACGGTGCCGGACTTGCAATCCTCTTCCCGTCCTGGATGAAATATGCAATGAAAGAAGACATCATGCGTTTCGCTCAGTTTGCTGTCCGCGTCTGGGGATGTGAAATGGACTTCCAGAATCCTGAAAAGACAGCCATGGAAGGCATCGAACGCTACCAGGCCTTTATCAAGGAAATTGGCATGCCAACTTCGATCAGCGAAATCGGCGGTAAAGAAGAAGATATTCCGAAGCTCGTCGAAAGCATGTTCTACGGCGCTCCCAATCACGGAAGCTTTGTAAAGCTCAACGAAGACATTGCTGCAGAAATCTATACAATGGCTTTATAAAAGCTGCTAACCTGCCGGCTTGTCCGGACATCGACCATACAGCATCATTCCCTCTATATCAATAAAAAAAGAACTGCGGTTTTCATTCTACTCTCTCCCTCTTCCAGGAATAGAAAACCGCAGTTTTTTTAATACTTTCTTTTCGAAGCCACCGGTATACCCAGCGCTTCCCGATATTTGGCGATGGTTCTTCTGGCAATCGCAAAGCCTTCTTCTGCCAGTGAATCCGCTATTTTCTGATCACTGAGCGGCCGGCTGCTGTCTTCTGCCTGAATAAGCTCTGCAATCTTCCCTTTAATACAACTGGCGGATACATCGCCGCCACTCTGGCTGTAGCCATGTTCCAGAAAGGATTTAAGCTCAAATACACCCCGCGGTGTCTGGATAAACTTTCCGCGGATCGCCCGGCTCACCGTTGATTCATGCATGCCGATGGAGTCGGCGATGAGTTTTAACGACATGGCCCGTTTGTATTTTTCCTGACTGAGGAAAAACGGCTTCTGGTATTCGGCAATCACGGTGATGATGTTACGGACGGTTTCTCTGCGTGAGTTGATGTTTTTGATGAGCAGGCTGGCGCTGTCGAGTCTCTGTTTCAGGTAGGCCCGGGTCGCTTCGTCGGTCTGTTCCGGATGGCTCAGGTACTTCCGGTAAT
>JBMNSG010000176.1:0-4292 GCA_050945075.1 Eubacteriaceae bacterium
CGTTCATCGACACGGATGGCGCCTTTTTCATTGACTGCAAGTCCGGCTTTTTCTGCAATATCCGAGTCCGGTCTGACGCCGATGGAAAGAATCACGAAATCTGCAGAAAATTCATGTCCGGGTGTCCGAACTGACAACTGGCTGCCGTCTGCCGTAACCATGGTGACAGCGGAATTCAGATGGATGGTGATGCCCTGATCGTTCAGATATTCCTGGGCCATGCGGGCTGTTTCCGGATCCACCGGCGGCAGAATCTGATCTGCAGCTTCGATAATTTTGACATCAATTCCCAGACGCTCCAGATTTTCCGCCACTTCCAGACCGATAAATCCGGCGCCGATTACGACCGCTTCTCTGGGATTATTCTCATCGATGAACTGCTTGACAGCGACTGTATCGGGGATATTGCGTACCGTGAAAACACGATCCATTTCAAGTCCCGGTATGGGCGGACGCAGCGGCAGTGCACCCGGAGAGAGAATGAGCTTATCATAGCTTTCTTCAGTTGTTTTGCCATCACACGAAACCGTAACGGTCTTCTGCTCCGGATCGATGGCTGTAACGGTGCTTCTCACCCGTACATCCACATTAAAGCGTGCCTTGAAGCTCTGCGGCGTCTGCAGAAGCAGATCCTGCCGGTCCGGAATCACACCGCCTATGTAATAGGGAAGACCACAGTTGGCGAAGGAAATATAGTCTCCTTTTTCAAACATGATGATTTCCGCTTTTTCATCAAGGCGTCTGAGTCTGGCAGCTGCTGAAGCTCCTCCCGCCACGCCGCCTACGATCAGTACTTTTTGGTTCTTGTCTGTATCCATATCCGCTCCTTTACCGAATCGCATAATCGAATGATAACAGCTTGTGAAAACCGTTCCCTAAATTGATTGTACCCATATTCAGACAGACAGACTAAAAAATAAAAACGTTTTTGTCCCTGAAAAACGAAAACAGCGAAACTGGTCAATCCGGCCGGCTGGCAGCTGTAACTGCAGGAAATCACACATCTGATCCGCTGCTTCAGACAACAGCTCTGCGTCTGGCTTCTTCACTGGCTTCAAGGATATCTGCCAGCGTTGGCTGCTGCCGGATTTCACGGTCAAAGCTTTTCATGACACGCCGGTTGATGGATGCAATATCGGGCCAGGATATTTCTCCGTTCAGGAAGCGGATCGCTGTCACTTCGTTGGCTGCATTGAGAATGGCCGGCATGGTTCCGCCGGTACGCAGTGCTTCCTCTGCATAAGCCAGAGAGGGGAAACGGCCGCGGTCCGGTTTCTCGAAGGTCATCCTGCCCAGTGCTGCAAAATCAAGCGAATCCCTGTTGTTGGCAATGCGTTCCGGATAGAAGAGTGCGATCTGAATAGGCAGGGTCATATCCGGCAGGCCCATCTGGCCGATTACTGAATGATCCTGGTATTCCACCATGGAATGGATCACGCTTTCCGGATGAACCACGACATCAATCTGATCAGGATCGAGATCGAACAGCCATCTGGCTTCGATCACCTCAAGTCCTTTGTTCATCAGCGTTGACGAGTCGATGGTGATTTTGGCACCCATATTCCAGTTTGGATGCTTTAAAGCCATAGCCGGGGTGACCTTTGCCAGTTCTTCTTTCGAATAGTGAAGGAAAGGGCCGCCGGAGGCGGTAATAATAATACGTTTTACAGCATCATGGCTGTTTCCGTACAGTGACTGAAAGATAGCCGAATGTTCGCTGTCGACAGGAAGCAGTCGGGATGCGCTTTCCTCCACAGCCGCGGTTACCAGGGAACCGCCGGCAACCAGCGTTTCCTTGTTGGCGAGTGCAATATCGACATTATTGCGGGCGGCAGCCAGTGTCGGTTCAAGGCCGATCATTCCCGAGACGGCAGTAAGCACCGTATCACATCCTTCTGAGGCTGCCTGAACCAGCCCTTCTGTTCCTGTCAGGACTTCCACGCCCAGACGTTTTCCAAATTCCTTTTGAAAAGCGGCTGCTTTATCGGGATTGGTAATGCAGACACGTTCCGGATGATACTTTTCCACCTGCCGGGCAAGCCTGTCTGTATTACTGTCACAGGTCAGCGCCACCACATCAAAAGCGTCCGGAAATTCATCGACAACCTCAAGCGTCTGCGTGCCGATCGAACCGGTTGATCCCAGAATTGAAAGACGTTTCCGACTATCATGTTTGTCCGTTTGATTCAGAGTTTTCAGTTTCTTATCCATATAAATATTATAGCATTCTCTGTCTGCCGCTTTTCTTATTGAATCTGTGTAAACGACAGCCTCGGACCTCTGTTCGTGGTACAATAAAGGCATTCAGTAAGAATATTTTACGTTTTTCCGATTTACGGCTGTCTGATTCAATCCACTGCCGGTTCCGGAAAAACGATACTATCAAGTACAGAATTGAGGTGGGTATGAGAAAATTTATCGGCCGCAGAGCCGAACTCAAACTTCTGAACAATGTATATGACGTCGAAGACGCTTTTGTTCTGGTTTCCGGCGTGCGTTATGTAGGTAAATCCGCACTTGTCAAAATGTTTTCCAACGGCAAACCGGCATTGTATTTCGGTGCCCGCGAGCTGGCAGACGAACTAAACCGCCGTTATTTTAACGATCAGGTGGCAGATTACTATAATGAACCGGTCAATCCGGATGCTGAAGTTCCGGACTGGACGGAAATATTCAGGGCTTACGCAGAACGTCCGGAAGCAGACCGCAAGGTTCTGGTCCTGGACAACCTTGAACTGCTGATCCAGGCCAACGGAAATTTCCCGCGCCTTCTCAGAACAGCCTGGGATAAATCGCTGAAGCCTGCCGGGGTCATGGTGATCGCCATCATCCGTTCCGGATCTGTTCTGATCAATCTGGAAGGAACGCATAACCCGCTGCTCGGCGCACTGAGTATGCACCTGCGGATTCCGCCGGTTTCATTCATTGAAATGCTGCGGGATTACCCGCATAAAACCTATCGTGATCTGGTCAGCCTTTATGCCATTACCGGCGGCATCCCGCTGTACTGGAGATTTTTCAAAGATACTCCGACACTGCTGGATCAGCTCGGTGTAACGCGGGTGGAAATGCTGAACAAAACCGGCTGGTTCTACAATGAACCGATCGATATGATCACGGCTGAGGTGTACGAACCGATTGAATATATCTCGGTGATGCAGACTATTGCGCTCGGCAAATTTACCATGCCGGAAATCGCAGATTTCCTGAAGTACCGGCCCAAACAGGTTCAGAACTGCCTGACCAACCTGCAGTCACTGGGTCTGATCAGAAGTGAAATGCCGGTAACGGAAAAACGCTTTAATCTCAAGAAGGCCCGCTGGTTCTTTGAACAGCCGACCTCGGATTTCTGGTTTACATTCGTTTATCCGCGCCGGCCCATGCTCGATTCCGGTAATACGCTTCCGGCGTACGAATTTATCCGCCAGAACTTCAATGCCTACGCAGAATACTGGTTCAGCAAAGTCAGCACGGAAATGTTCCTGACCGGTCTGAAGCAGAAGAGCTTCGATTTTGTCTGCGATAAGGTCGGTTCCTTCTGGGACCGTGACGGAAACATGGTTGATATTGCCGCGCTGGATCATTCGCAGAAAAAGATCTTCCTCGGTGAATGTATTTATTCAGACGAAAAACCGTCGCTGGCAGATTTCGAAGATTTTATCCGTGACTGCGGCACTCTCAAGGATCTGGGTAAATACAGGGACTATACCAGAGTCTATGGCCTGTTCACCATTACACATCCTGAACGTGAACTGATCGATTACGCCATGAACAACGACAACGTCGTGGTTTTTGAAGGAACAACCCTTTACCGTAAAACGGATGAAAAACCGGTTCCGGTTCCGGAGCCAGACGAAGAAACAGAAGAAAAAACAGAAGACTGACCGGATATTGACAGGCTTTAACCAAATATTTATAATAGTATTACTTTATATCTTTTTTCGATATAAACAGCTTCAGAAACAGCTTCGAAAGGGAGTAGTTGCAAGCGCAGCGGTCAACATACTGGTTTCGGCCTGGCCCTGCCGCCTGAATATACAGGTAATGAGACTTTCGGCACTTTAAGTGCCGGGGGTCTCTTTTTTTGTTCGGGATCACTGACTTTGGAAGCCTCAGTTTTACAGCCCAATTTATAGAAGAACAGGAGTATTTCATGAATCGAATGAATGAAAAACCACCCTGGCAGTCGTCCTCAGAAGAGATACTGGATGTATTAAAAGTAAATCCAGAGCAGGGACTGAACCGGGAAGAAGTAGAAGAGAGCCGCAAGCTGTACGGCTCCAATATGTTCT
>JBMNSG010000177.1:0-4254 GCA_050945075.1 Eubacteriaceae bacterium
GTCGGAAACAGTATCACCGATATAGACACATTGATCTGGAGTGACATTAAAGTCTTCTATAGCGTCCAGCATTTCTCCGGCTTTATCTGCTTTATCATCAAAACCGGGACGGATTTCATCAAAAAGTTTCATCAGTTTTAGCTTTTCAAGGGAAATCTCACAGCATTCCGGTCCTTTTCCGGTTACCAGAATATTCCGGGTACCCTGCAGCTTGAGGTCACGGAGCAGTTCACGCACACCCGGGAAAACGCTGATTTCATTATGGGCCTGGATATAATATTCCAGATAATCGTCAAAGGCCTGGTCCGCCTGATCTCCCAGCAGCCGTCTGAACGTACCCCGTTCGTTTAATCCGAAAGTCGCTCGTACTTCATCTGCCGTCACAGCGCGTCCGGCATAATCGCTGGCTGTTTTTACAAAAAGACCGGTCACGAGTTCAATGGTATCCGCCAGTGTTCCATCGAAGTCCCAGAATATCAGTTTGATCATAATGCTCCTGTTTTGTTCGGTATTTACAACAGGTTCTATTATACATCACGATCAGCAGTGTTCCTGCTGTACAGGTAGAAGTTCTGCTTTCTTCCAGCGGCCGCTGTAGTAATAAATACCGACTGACAGGGCCGTGGTGAGCCAGGTGATCGGAAATACAATGGCCACGCCATCAACCGTATGCAGATACATCATTGCGATCTTCAGGGCAATCAGCCTGACCCCGCACATGTTGATCAGGGAAATGACCATGGGCGGTACACTTTTGCCGACCCCCCGGATTGCCCCGCACAAAACTTCGACAATCGCGTACAGGAAGTAGAATCCGAATGTAGTCTGCCCAATTTTTGCACCCAGACTGATGACATCCGGTTCACTGGAGAAAAGGCCGAACACCTGTTCTTTAAAGACTAACACCAGGGCACTGATTCCGAGGGTAATGCTTATCCCCATAACCAGTGCAATTTTCGTGCTTTTCTCCGCCCGTTCTATTTTACCGGCACCAAAATTCTGTCCGACAAATGTTGTTCCCGCCTGCCCTACTGCCCACTGAGGCAGGTACAAAAAACCTTCAACCTTGCAATAGGAGGCGTAAGCAGCCATGCTGTCCACGCCCAGTGTGTTGATTTGAGACTGAACGATAATATTGGCCAGTGTAATCAGCGTGGAACGGACAGCCTCCGGAACGGCAATGATAAAGATTCGTTTTGATAAAGCCGGGTCAATACGGATTTCCCGTGCTTTCAGACGGTATTCCTGCGGGAGTCTCCCCAGATGAACAACCGTAGCGATAGCGGCTACCGACTGTGAGAGAATCGTGGCCAGCGCCGCACCGGCTATACCGTAATCCAGCACCATCATAAAGAAAGCATCTGCCGCAACATTGACGATTCCTCCGATCAACTGGTAAATCATCGGTGAACGGGAATTGCCGAGGGCTCTTAAAACCCCGGCGCTGATGTTGTAGCTGACTGTCGCAAAGATCCCCAGCAGATAAATACGGATATATGTCAGTGATAAATCCATGATGCTGTCCGGAACATTCATCCATTTCAGGAATACAGGACAGCAGATCCATCCGAAGATCGTTACGATCACAGACAGCAGAATGGTCAGGCCCGCTGCTGTATCAATGGTATCTTTAACACCTTTCGTCCGTCTGGCGCCGAAAAACTGGGAGGTGATGACGCCGACTCCAACCCCCAGGCCTGTGAAAAAACCGATAATGCAAATGGTAAGCAGACTGGTCGAGCCTACCGCTGCGGAGGCTTCCTTACCCAGCAGTTTTCCCACAAACATCAGGTCGATGGTATTGTACAGCTGCTGGATCAGACTGGTCGCCAGAAGCGGCAGCGAAAACATAAAAAGCTCCTTCGGTATTGAGCCTTCTGTCAGGTTATTCTGTCTGGTTTTCATGGTTGATGCCTTTCTGTTAAATCTGGTCAGTCTGAATGCTTATGTCCTGATTTTAAGCATAAAAATGCCTGAATGTTTTGCTGTTTCTCAGGTTCCGTTGGCCGCTGTTCGTGATAAATTTCCGGAAATAAAAAACTGCGCCGGCTAGGACGCAGTTTTCTTACAGGCGGCTGCTGATACAGCAGCACGCCAGGTATTCATTTCAGGAGTTATGAGGCAGTTCGTTCTATTTATTAACTGTACCGATATGAAGTTTTTCGTGCATGAATTTGATACTCTTGCGCATTGCATCGATTTCTTCTTTACGGCCTTCTTCGAGTGTATACCCGCTGAGCGGAAGTTCAATTTCCAGATCGATGGTATCCAGTTCTTCCGGAGCATATTCACGGAATATCTTCATGCATTCTTCTACATCCACGTCGCCGTCGCCAATGGCACAGCCAAGGGAATGTGTTCCATCAGGATCCGCAAAGACTCTGTTATCGCAGAAATGTACACAGTAGGAATACGGAGCCATTTTTCTGACGCATTCTTCGATTCCTTCTGCCAGCATCAGTGAATTGATGGTGTCGCAGCAGGCCCCGATAAGCGGATGATTCAGCTTTTTGACCATATAGATTACTTCATCGGCAAACATATCGCAGTGATTTTCAATAGCAATCTTCATCCCGTATTTTTCAATGGTCGGAATATTCTTCTTGAATTTCAATGTCAGAGCAGCAATCTGTTCCATGGCTTCCGGGCACATGCAGGCGTGAGAAACCGGATGCGGATGTTCGACATCCAGGCTGAATTTAACCATGGTGGCACCAATTGCGTGGCCGATTTCCAGAGCATCTTCGATAGTCGCGTTGACACGGGGATCACAGGGTGCATTCAGAGAGATATTCAGTTCAAGATCCAGACCGTGTTTTTCTGCATCGGCTTTAACAGCAGCCAGATGTTCCGGTGTGACATCGTTGTCCAGATCGACCAGGGTGATATGAAGAACCTGAATGCCTTCTTCAACAGCCAGATCCATGAGTTTGTCGAGTGTCAGCACCCGTTCAAAAGCATAGGTTTCGTTGGTGTTCTGAAATCCCCAGCTTTCACCACATCCGCTCAGATGAAGTGTATAGCTGTGCATGCCCAGTTTAAATTCCCGATTCGCGTTTTTCATGTCGTTTTCTCCTTATATGTGCTCGTATTTATTCAAATCAATATTTCTGTTTCATTCAGATATCCGGTTTTGACTATCCGGATCCTTCAGTGTAGTTCGTTCTGATTTATTCAATCCGGTTTCATTCAGCCGTTCCCATTGGAATCCGTCAGATAGTCCGGATCCCTGGTACTGCCGTCCGTATCGGATAAATCCGCCGTAACCGGTTCAAGCTTTGGCTGTGGTATATCGACCATCTCCCCGATGACTTCTGAATCCTCAGATTGTTCGATCAGATAATTCTTGGTAGCCAGCAGCGGTTTACACAGCTTGAAGGCCATAAAGCATAGCCAGATAGTCGGGATGGTCATCAGCAGTCCGCCGATATTCAAGAGTCCCTTAACGGCATTCATACCTCCTGAAACAACCAGCAGATAGGCAACGACAGAAACCATAACGCCGATGATGATTTTCAGATTCTTCGGTGGTTCAGAGTCGATTTCCTGTCCGTGTACACAGAGTGTAGCCAGAGCAGCTGTATTGGGGTCCGCCAGTGTGATAAACGACAGGCAGATTGTCACCAGGAAGATAAACTGTACAATCTTTCCTCCCGGCATCGCACCCAGCACCTGATACAAGGCTGTCTGCATCCCCAGTTCCTGGACCTTGGCCCATACATCAACAACACCGCTGGTCTGCATCTTCATGATCATACCAGCGAAAATAGCGATAAACGCGCAGCAGAACAGCGACGGAACCAGAATTTCAACAAGCAGGAATTCACGAACGGTACGGCCTTTGCCCATACGGGCCAGGAACATGCCGATAACCGGTGCATAGATAAAGAATGAATTCCAGAAGGTGATGGTCCATTCATTCGCCCACTGATCTGTCGGCGCCAGCGCATTATTGTAAGTGATTTTCTGGAAGAAATTACCGAGAATATCGCCAAAAGCTTCCGAACCGATTTTGCCGATGAACTGTGCATCCCCGGCGACGAGTACATAAATCATCAAGCCAAAGAAACAGAACATACAGACAGAGGATACGTAAGTCAGACCTTTATTGATCCCGGTCAGACATGAAATAATAAAGAAAGCTGCTACAGCGATGGTCAGAATCAGGTATAATCCGTTACTCTGGGCAATCCCGAAAACGGCATTTATACCGCCGCTGATCTGCATCAGTCCAGCACCCATAGAATTGGAAAC
>JBMNSG010000178.1:0-4230 GCA_050945075.1 Eubacteriaceae bacterium
AATGAAAGCTCAAACAGGGTGACACTTTCCCGGTATCGGAAGGTGGCGATGTGGTTAAAGAACACATTACAGGATTACGGTGTCGAAGATATTATTGAGACAGTGAACGGCAGCCGCCGTCTGGTAACAGAAAACGTAGAATGTGACTTGTTTAATTACCTGTCCGGCAAAAAAGAATTTGCCAATACCTTCAGAGGCTCCTACCTGCTCAATTACAGCTGGGCGGAAGTGACCTGCAGTGATCTCGAAGCCTGACAGTTTTCTGACTCCGGTTATCCGGAGTCTTTTTTTATTCCGCTTTTAGTATAACTGCCGGAATCCTCTGAAAAAGGATCTTTTCCGTAAAGTGAACGATAAATGCACGCTAAATGATGACCCGATGAACGTATTATACGTTAATTTAGAACACAGGAAGGGTCAGAAAGACTGCCGCCAGTAACGCAGCTGCGTTTTGCAGAATAACTGTATAATATGGCAGAACACTGGCTCTTTTGAGTTACAAGAAAACATCTTAAAAGGATACAGATTTGAAAAAGAACAACACAGAATCGGGTCAAATCGGCGGGAACGATCCGGATCCTGATCATGCTTTGACAGCAGACAGAGAATTAAAAGAAACACGAGGCAGAATTGCTGATATAGTAAACAGCCTTCCGTCTGGAATTGCAATGTTCAAGATTATCGATATTGATCACATCAGCCTCGAATTTGTCAGTAAAAAAGGATGTGAAATATTCGGATATTCCGAAAAAGAGTATCTTCAGCGTTTCAAGGGGATACACTTCGCCAGTCTGCCGCTTGATTATCAGGGATACCTGGAATTGAAGCATTCGAGGAAACGCCTGCAGAGCGGAGAACCGGCAGAATTTACATTTAAGGCCTTTAGAAAAGATGGAACCTCGTTCTGGATGTATGCTTACTGTCAGGTCAGGGAAAATGAGTCTTCCTCAATCTGTTATGCAACATTTCAGGATGTCACAGAGGAAGTTCATGCCAGGGATGCTGTCAGATGGCGTGATGAACGCTTCCGTCTTCTGGCAGAAGGCTCCAGCTTATATACCTTTAATTATGATCCTGTCCGTGATATCCTCACTTATTCCGGTCACGATAAAGACGGCATGACGCGTGAAACAGTAATCAGACAGGCTATGAAAGGGATGGAGAAAAATATCTTTCCTGAGGACCAGCCGGTATTTCTTGAAAATCTCCGCAAATCATCCACTGTCGTCTGCGAAGGCAGTCTTGATTACCGGGTTCTTCAGGATGGTCAGTACTGCTGGTACCATTCAAGGTACGCCAGTCTGACAGACAGTTCAGGCAGTGTCTGTACTATCGTGGGTGTTGCAGATAATATACAGGAGAAGAAGGAAAAAGAAGAACTGCTGCGGGCCAGGGAAACAGCTTTTATTACCTCTGTCAATTCAGATGCGGTATTGTCCCTTGGCTTTGACCTGACCACGGGAAAGCGTATTGCGCTTCAGGGTGATGTAGTTCCGTCCGGATGGCATGACAGAACGACATTTTCAGAATTCATGAAAGCGGTAAAAGAGCGGATGCATCCCGAAGACCTGAAACAGACAGAGCTTGAAACAGATCTCGATCGAATAGCGCGAAAAGTGAATCAGGAAAACGGCAAAAGTGTTCAGGAATGCCGTTTACGATCACTGAACGGCAGGATCAGAGGATATCATTGGGGCAGAATAAAATGTCATTACTGTTTTAATCAGCATACAGGCCATATTGACTGTTTTGTCATGATTGAGGATATTGACAGGGAAAAAAGAAAAGAGCTGGAACTACTGGAACAGACCCGCAGAGATTCGCTTACCGGCCTGCTAAACAGGCGGGCTTTTATATCCAGGTATGAAACAGAACGGGAGATAGAGGATCCGGATGAGGTCACGGCTCTGGTTCTGATCGATCTGGATAATTTCAGCAGAATTAACAGAGAGAAGGGCCGGCTTTTCGGTGATAATTATCTGAAACAGGCGGCCCTGACGCTTAAGGTTTTGATGCAGGAACAGGATTTCTGCGGAAGAATAAGCGGGACAACATTTGCGGCCTGTATGAATGGAGAACCGGAATTCCTCAAAGAACGGATCCGGATTTTGAAAACAGCTTTACAGCGTGAAATTGACCCGGATAATATCCTGACTGTTACCGCAGGTGTTTCCCTGGATACGGTCAACAGTGATTCAACCCTGATTTATTCACAAGTGAACCAGGCTCTGCGAGCTGCAAAGCTATCGGGCGGAAACTGTATTGTTTATTACTCACAGGATCTCGCGAAAAAAATGGAAAAGAAGGAAATCGCACAAAAGGAGCAACAGAAAAATAATACAGAGAAAATAGTACAACCGGATATTCCTGTCGATACCAGTCAATCAGCGGGCGACATGAAGCGACCGGAAGTTTTTATCCGTACTTTCGGATATTTTGACGTTTTTCTGAATGGTGTCGCGATTCTGTTCCAGCATAAAAAAGCAAAAGAGCTGCTGGCGCTGCTTATTGACAGACAGGGCGGCTATCTGACTTCACAGGAAGCCATCGGTTATCTATGGGAAAATGAAACGGCCAACCGTGTTACCCTTTCCCGTTACAGAAAAGTGGCTATGTGGCTTAAAAATACACTTCAGGACAACGGGATCGGCTTTATTCTGGACAACAGAAACGGCAGCAGGCGTATTGTCACGGAAACGGTAAAATGTGATCTTTATGATTATCTTTCCGGAAAAGAGGAATTCGCCAGTACATTCAAGGGATCCTATATGCTCAACTACAGCTGGTCGGAAATTACCTGCAGCCAGCTGGGGACTTATCCTGCTGGTATAATGAAGAACAAAGTCGATTAGGACCAGGACTGGTTTTCAGCGTGACTCCGCTTAAGCGGAGTTTTTTTATTGTTTAAAACAGGTTCCGTCTGAAATGAACGCTTAACTGGTTCAACAAATTATTAAGGAACGGAAGCAGTAACAAGAACAATTCTACACTCTGAAGCACTGAAAATATTGAAATTAAATCGTGACAGGAAATGACAAATAGCCATATTAATTGAAAAATATTGGCTATTTACCCACTGATGCCCCTGATATTTGGAAAATATTGAAAATAAATACAAAAAGAACGGAAAGTGAACTCAAACTGCATTAAAAGTGTTCCAGTAGTGAACATGACTTTGTTTATCATGTTTTTGTAACCACGGCGAATGCCCGTCTGAATTGGCATCAAAAGTGGCAGGACAAATAATCTGAAAGGCAGGCAGACTTGACAGACAGAGAACTGAAGAAGCTCAAACGGTCAGAACTGCTTGAAATGCTTCTTGATGTTACAGAAGAGAATGAGACTCTTCGAAGGAAGAATCAGGAATTGAATGAAAAGCTGGAAGACCGGCGTATCCGTCTGGACCGGGCGGGATCCCTTGCACAGGCTTCCATGGAGCTGAGCAGGATATTTGAGGATGCAGACAGAACCGCTTCCTTATATATAGAAAACGTAAAGGCCCAGGCAGATGAATACCTGGCAGGGATTAAGAGTGGAGGGTCCGTAACAAACGGGTTTAGCGAGACGATAGAGAAACAAACGGAAGGAACGGCGAATGGAACTGCAGCAGAGACCGACCTCTGAGCAGGTCCGGGAAGAACTGAACAGAGAAAATTATCATGCGGAATACCGTAAGACGCTCCGAAGAGTTCTGCTGGTCATTCTGGCAGTTGCGGCAGCCGCTGTTCTGATTGCTATGCTGTGGCTCCCTGTACTTCAGATGAGCGGAACCAGTATGGAACCGACACTTGAACCGGGTCAGATCGTAGTAGCGGTTAAAAACGGTGAGTTTGAACAGGGCGATCTGATTGCCTTTTACTACAATAACAAAATACTTGTGAAACGGGTTATTGCTGTTGCCGGAGATTATGTTGATATCAAAGACGACGGAACGGTTTATGTTAATGAACAGAAACTTGATGAACCGTATTTAACCGAGAAGAGTTTTGGCCAGGTAGATATTACACTGCCTTACCAGGTACCGGACGGAAAGATCTTTGTTATGGGAGACCACAGAGCTACATCGCTTGACAGCCGTTCTTCCTCCATAGGAAGTATCGGAGACGAATATGTTGTTGGAAAAATCATATTCCGGCTGTGGCCGTTTAATGGTTTTGGTCCGTTGTCCAGCTGAATATAAATGACATACATTATTAAATTACAGAAGGAGGCAGCTATTGAATTTTGATT
>JBMNSG010000179.1:0-4110 GCA_050945075.1 Eubacteriaceae bacterium
TCTTCCGTATCCGGAAGAACCGGAATCAGCGCACGTTCTGCCAGAGCCCCGTGTCCAATTTCACGGCGTCCCGGTCCTCTTGACGGACGGGTTTCACCGACGGAATAGCTCGGGAAGTTGTACTGATGCATATAGCGCTTTTCAGTTTCTGCCAGGTCCAGGCCGTCGAGCATCTGTGCGTCGCGCAGGACACCCAGTGTTGCAATAGAAAGCACCTGTGTTTCACCTCTGGTGAACAGACCGGAACCGTGGACACGCGGTACATAACCGACTTTTGAAGACAGCGGGCGGATTTCAGTCATCTGACGGTTATCCGGACGAATTCTGTCATTCAGGATCAGTGATCTGACTTCTTTTTTCTGCAGAGCTGTCAGAACCGCATCAATGTCATTTTTGCTGTCCGCATATTTTTCGCCGAATTCAGTCATGACATTTTCTTTGACTTTGGCGATATTTTCAAGACGTTCGGTTTTGTCCGCTGTATGGACGGCTTCATGCATGGAATCGCCGACAAAGCTTTCGATTTCCGACTTCATATCTTCAGTAGGAAGGTAAAGCTTGAATTCAGTTTTTTCCTTGCCGACTTCAGCAACAATTCCTTCGATAAAAGCAACGATCTTTTTGATTTCTTCGTGTGCAAAAAGAATCGCTTCCAGCATCTTGTCTTCGGAAACTTCATTGGCGCCGGCTTCAACCATCATAATGGCGTCTTTGGTACCTGAGACTGTCAGATGCAGGTCGCTTTTAGCGCGCTGTTCTGCTGTCGGATTAATGACCAGTTCACCATCCACCAGGCCGACTGCTACTGATCCGGTCGGTCCGTTAAACGGGATATCGGAAATGGAAAGGGCCACAGAAGAGCCGATCATGGCTGCAATTTCCGGTGCGTTGTCCTGGTCTGTGGAAAGAACAGTGGTAATAACCTGAACGTCATTGCGCATTCCCTTGGGGAACAGCGGACGAATCGGGCGGTCAATAAGACGCGAATTAAGGATGGCCTTTTCAGAAGGGCGTCCTTCCCTTTTCAGAAAGCCGCCGGGAATCTTGCCGACTGCATACTGTTTTTCTTCATAATCAACACTCAGCGGAAAAAAGTCCATGCCTTCGCGCGGTTCCTTTGAAGCACCGGCAACGGCAAGAACGGTTGTATCGCCGTAACGAATCATAGCCGAGCCTTTGGTAAGCTGTGCAACTTCTCCGACTTCGACGATGAGCGGTCTTCCGGCCAGCTCTGTTTTAAAAGATTTCATCTATCCTCCTGAATACTAAAAAAGGCGGAGTAAACTCCGCCCCAAAATGCATTTATTTTCTGAGTCCCAGCTCAGCAATCAGATTACGATATCTGAGAATATCCTTCTTCTTAAGGTATTCAAGCAGATTTCTTCTCTGGCCGACCATTTTCAAGAGGCCTCTCTTTGAGTGGTGGTCTTTTTTGTGAATGGCAAAATGATTGTTCAGGTCGTTGATGCGTGCGGTAAGCAGCGCAACCTGAACTTCCGGAGAACCTGTGTCCCCTTCATGTGTGCCGAATTTTTCGATAATCTGTTCTTTTTGTTCTTTAGAAATCATAACTGTCTCCTCGTAAAGTATTCATGCAGGATCATAGTAATACGCCGGAGTTGCGCAAAACCAGGAACCAGCTTGTTAATTCTATCATGACTCTGCTGCAGAGTAAACGAGGAAATTAATTTTTTCGAATTGATGCCCGTTCGGCAATCAGTTCTTCGCAAAGATTAACCGTATTCTCGATTGAATGCTTGGAAGACTCTTCCGACATGACTTCTTTCATATGGTTAATGATATATTTGTTTTCAATCAGGAAGTTCATCACGCTCGACAGTGACTTGACACTCTCGATCTGAAGAGCCATACCGCTTGAAACCAGATAATGCGCGTTTTCTTCTTCCTGTCCCGGATACGCGTATGGAATAATAATCGGAATGTTTTTCATAATCGCTTCAGAGGAAGTCAGTCCGCCGGGCTTGGTGATGATCGCATCCGATTCATCCATCATTTCCGAAATATTATTGACGAAGCCGTGGATTTCCACTGCTTTATTGTTGCCGTGGAAGCTTTCTGCATCAATCAGCTCGATCATGCGCTGCAGACGTTTGTTCTTGCCGCAGACTACAATAATGCGCAGCGGCGATTTGGCCCTGAGCAGTGCCAGAAAAGCACTTTTCATCTGCCTGGCTCCGAGTGAACCGCCCATGAGCATGATGGTTGTCATATCACGGTTAACCGGGCTTTCGGGCCTTTCGGAAAACTCGCTTCGTGTCGGAATCCCGAACGGATGGATACGGTCAGGATCGATTCCCTTTCCGGCCATTGTCTTCTTGGTGTATTCACTGCCGACAACATAAGCATCGATCGTTTGGTTCAGATAGACTTCGTGAATTTTGTAATCCGTTACAAAAGCCAGAATCGGATAGTCCAGATCCCCTTCCTGCTTAAGCTGTCCCAGAACATTGGTGACAATAGGATGTGTTGAGACAATCAGGTCCGGAGCTTCTTCCGCAATTTCGGGAAGCAGATCCTTACGCATGATTTTTTTTGCAGAGGAAAAAACAACTTCGTAAACCTTTGAATAGGTATCAAATTTGTTATACATCTTCCGGTAAACACCTGGCATATAATCCACCAGCTGCTTGTAGCCCTGTTCGACCAGTGTGTTCACGAGCGGACCGGATTCCTTGAAAGCATCAAGAATATCCACCTCATGACCCGCAGCCGTCAGAGCCTCCTGAAGCGAGCGGGCTGCCAGCGTATGGCCGGCACCCGTAGATCCTGTAAAGATAATAATCTTTGACATACTCTGGATCAATCCTCAAAATCTTTGGTAAATCTGTAGTGGACGTTCATAAGCTTTCCGCCCATTTTCTTTTCCTGCTTTTTTTCAATAGTCGCAGCGATTGTCAGTCCTGCCATGATTCCCAGTACTACACCGGCTATGCTCATTAAAATCTTTTTTGTCATCTCAGTTCTCCTTGACTGTTCCATCTGAATTATTTCCCGATTCCTGTTTCCCGGAATCCTGATTCCTGAAGAAAATAGTACCCACATTACAGCCGTCTAATATCCTGTACACATTACGGACATCTTCGCCTGAAGCAATCACAGTGTTGATACCGCGCCGGGTTGCATAGTGAGCGGCCCCGATTTTAGTCGACATGCCGCCGGTTCCGAATCTGGTTGCCGAGCTTCCGGCCGAACGCATAATATCGGGTGTAATCTTTATAACAGACGGAATGAGTCTGGCCTCTTCATTTTCCATAGGGTTGCTGTCATACAGTCCGTCTACATCCGACAAAATAAGCAGTGCATCCGCACCGACCATTTCTGCCGTCATTGCCGAAAGTATATCATTATCGCCAAAGCACTCTTCCAGTATTTCGTCTGTTGAAATACTGTCGTTTTCGTTGACTATGGGGATAATTCCCAGTTCAAACAGTGTATCGAAAGTATCTCTGGCATTGGAAGATTTTATAGTATTGGAAAAAACGTCTTTTGTGAGCAGAATCTGCGCAATGTTCTGATGAAAATCTGAAAAACTTTTCTGGTAGATTTCCATGAGCAGACCCTGACCGACAGAGGCCGCTGCCTGCTTGTCCTTGAGAGCTGTCGGCCGTTCGCGCATACCCAGCCGGGTCATGCCGCATCCGATGGCTCCGGACGAAACCAGCACCATGCGTTTTCCGGCATTCTCCAGATCAGTCATAATCCGTGCCAGCTGATCTATTTTTTTCAGATTAAGTCGTCCGTTCGGGTGAGTCAGCGAGCTGGTACCCATTTTGACAACAATGCGAGAAGCGTCCCGGAGTCCTTCCCGTTCCGCTACCGGAAGATCCTGTTCGGTTAAACCGTTAAAACGCAGGAATCCTGTCGCCGGTTCTGTATTCATGTTCATATTCTATAACTGTCCTGATTTACTGCTATTATTTTTACTGCTTTTATTCCCGGATACCCGGTCTGTACTTCAGTATACCGTTTGAAACCTGATAAATCAAACCGGCACAAAGGTCCGTCTGAGAGCAGGATTCATTATAGAAAGAATTCTTTCCCATTGAGTTTTCTATTTATATACATTCTCCATAAAGGATTATACAGGAT
>JBMNSG010000180.1:0-4088 GCA_050945075.1 Eubacteriaceae bacterium
CAAAGCAATATGCATGGTGAAAACGATGTATTCAGACTCCCTGTGCTATAATCAGGTATTATGAAAACTCTTAAAAATAAATGCGTCATACTTGGCGTAACCGGCAGCATTGCTGCCTATAAAGCTGCGGATATCGCGAGCGCCCTCACTAAAAACGGATGTGATACTCAGGTTATCATGACAGAAAATGCCGCTAAAATCATAGCGCCGATAACCTTTTCAACATTAACTGGTAATAACTGTATCACACAGACTTTTGATGAAACTGTTAATTATAACGTAGCCCATGTGGCGCTGGCAAAACGTGCAGATCTGCTGGTTGTCGCTCCGGCTACCGCCAATATTATTGCCAAACTGGCTTACGGGATTGCTGATGATATGCTCACCACCACGGCCCTGGCCTGTACCTGTCCGAAAATCATCTCGCCGGCTATGAATACAGCCATGTTTGAAAATCCGGTTGTCCAGGAAAATCTGAAAAAGCTGCGGCTTCAGGGATGGGAAATCATCCAGCCGGATTCCGGTGTGCTGGCCTGCAAGGATATCGGGATCGGCAAATTTCCCAAACCGGAGATCATCGTCGATGAAATCTATCGCCGCATCGCCTATCCGAAGGACATGGCAGGACTTAAGGTTCTTGTTACCGCCGGGCCCACCTGTGAGCCAATCGACCCGGTTCGGTATATCACCAATCACTCCAGCGGAAAAATGGGGTATGCGCTGGCCAAGCTGGCGCTCCTGCGCGGGGCCGATGTCACGCTGGTTTCAGGGCCTGTGGACCTGATGCCGTTCCCCGGCATTCACCTGATCCCCGTCCGGACTGCGGATGATATGTACCGGGCTGTTATGGACCACGCTGATGACAGTGACATCATTATCAAAGCAGCAGCCGTGGCTGATTTTACACCGGAAAGCTATACCGACCATAAAATCAAAAAAGATGAAAGCGGTGCATCACTGGTAGACGGCATCAAGTTTATCCGGACCCGTGACATTCTGGCTTCCCTGGGCAGAATTAAAAAACCGCATCAGTTTCTGTGCGGCTTTGCCATGGAAACCGACAACCTGCTGGAAAACGGTGCCCGCAAGCTGGAAAAGAAAAACGCCGATATGATCTGTGCCAATTCACTGCGTACCGCCGGTGCGGGATTCAAGACAGATACCAATGTGCTGACACTCATTACCAGAGACGGCAACGAATCGCTTCCGCTGCTGTCCAAGGAAGATGCAGCCAACCGTATCTTTACCAGCATCCTGAATATGATGAATCACGAACCAGCAGGACCGGCAGGAGACTGTGCCGCAGATGCTGTGGAACCCGAAGAAGATTTCGAAGATAATTCAAGAGACTGACGTTTGTATTAATAGTATATACATGCTGGGTATCCTCATGTTTCAGCTGTTTTTACAACGATAATCCCTGCAAAGATAATCTTTACAATCATCACAGCATCGCTGTTTTGTAACTGCGTAAAATAAAACAGGACCGCCGCACCTTTCCTTTCGGGAAGATGCGGCAGTCCTGCTTTTTTATTGCTGTTTTTCCTGTACAGAATGTTTCCGTCCGGCAGTGCGGATAATCCATCTGGCAAGTTCGGCGACTGCAACTACAGACAGCCCCAGCAGGATTATCAGCCCCCAGGTCTGCAGAGACAGCGGAACTGTCCGGTACAGCGTTCCGCCCCACTGTGTGATGATCACCTGCAGCAGGAAGGTAGCTCCGAACACACCCAGCATCAGCCGGTTGCTGCTGAAGTTGGTAAAAATAGTGCTGGGTGAAAGCTCGCGGCAGTTGAGTGCATTGAACAGGTGCATCACCACAAACATCGTGAACAGGACAGAAGCTTCTTCATACGACGGGACCTGGAGAAAATTAAACCAGGCCTGCAGCATAAAGATCACCGAAATATACAGGCCGACCAGTGAGATCCGGGTCATCATCTGACGGGTTACGATATTCGAGTCTCTGGAGACAGGCGCCCGGTTCAGAACTTCCCCGCGTACCGGTTCGAGCCCCAGTGTCAGAGCCGGCGGACCATCCATAATGATATTGATCCACAGCAGCTGCAGTGCTGTAAAGGGTGCGGCCAGTCCGCTCAGGAGGCAGGCCAGCACTGTCAGTACCGATGACAGATTTACAGTGAGCTGGAACTGGATAAAACGCTGGAAGTTTTCGTATATCCCCCTGCCCCACTGGACTGCCGTGATAATCGTCGAGAAGCTGTCGTCCAGCAGAACAATGTCGCTGGCTTCCTTTGATACTTCGGTCCCGGTAATCCCCATGGCGATGCCGCAGTCGGCATTCTTGATTGCCGGGGCATCATTAATACCATCACCGGTAACAGCGACAACCTCTCCTGATTTTTTGAGCATTTTGACAATACGCATTTTTACCGTGGGCGTGCTTCTGGCGACAATCCGGATATCCGGAAGCTTCTCTGCCAGCTCTGCATCATCCATTTCATCGATATCAGAGGCGTTCAATATCAGGGATTCAGGGTCGGTCATGCCGATTTCGTCGCCGATGGCCCGGGCTGTGTAGATGTTGTCGCCGGTGAGCATTTTCAGATCAATGCCGGCGGTTTTGCAGTGGTCGAAGGCTTCCGGAACATCATCCCGGAGCGGATCGCTGATGCCGGCAAAGCCGTCAAAGATCATACTGGTTTCAGCATCGGTACGCTGCTCTGATGCGGGAAGACCGGCGAAATTTCCGGGAAGATCCTTATGAGCGAAAGCCAGCACCCGGCGGGCCTTGCTCTGGAGAACCAGCATATTGTCTTCGATTTCGTCGCGTTCTTTATCAGAAAGACTGCACTGGGAGAGAATCTTTTCCGGAGAGCCCTTGGAATACGCGATATTCTGTCCATCCTCCGACACAACGGTGGTCATGTTCTTGGTTTCGGAAGAGAACGGCCAGACGCGGACAACGTCAGCATTTCCCCGGCAGTCCAGATAATCGATCCCTGAATTGCGGGCAGCAATGAGCAGCGCACCCTCGGTGGGATTGCCGATGACTGTGAGGTCGTCCCCGGAGTTATCGAGATCGGCTGTGGTGTTTACGGTAATATTATCGATCACCGGTTTGGAACGCAGTCTGAATTCACGGCTCTGCAGGACAGGTGAACTGGCTTCGTAGAGCTCGGTGAGCTTCATTTTATTCTGTGTCAGCGTCCCGGTCTTGTCGGAACAGATCACACTGACCGAGCCGATGGTTTCGCAGGCGATCAGCTTTCTGACCAGGGCATTCTGTTTCGCCATTTTAATGATGTTCAGCGACAGCGAAACAGCGACGATGGTTGGCAGCCCTTCCGGGACGGCAGCAACAATCAGGACGATCGAGGTGACGAAGGCATCAGATACGGTATTCAGGTTGAGCGTGCCCTCTATGCCAAAAATAATCAGCTCAATGGTGAAAACAACGGCGGCGGCAGCCACACCCAGAATCGTGATGAATTTTCCCAGCCGGTCCATCTTTTCCTGAAGCGGGGTGGTATCATCGGAAAATTCGCGCAGCTCCTTGGCAATCAGCCCGAACTCCGTATCCTCGCCGACGGCTGTTACAATGCCGCGGGCGGTGCCGTCAGTCACGAAGCAGCCGGAATACAGCATATTGCTGCGTTCGGCTACCGGCGTTTTGCTGTTGGTGCAGACCGTTTCCGCATCTTTCTTTACAGTATCCGATTCCCCGGTCAGAGCCGACTCATCAGTCCGGAGACCGGAAGACGAGAGGATGCGGATATCAGCCGGGATGCTGTCCCCTACCGCCAGCTCCACGATATCGCCGACAACCAGATCCTCCTGGGAAATTTCGGTGATACAGCCGTCACGTATGACTTTAATCCTGATGTCTTCATTGATTTTATTGAGCGCTTTAAATGCTTCTTCACTCTTTCCTTCCATGATGACCGTCACGCCCACAGAAAGGAAGATCGCCGCGAAGATGCCGGCACATTCGATAAACTCTGTCTGGGTTCCGGTATACAGCCGGATCATGTTGACGATGAGGGTAATGGCTGCTGCCCCGAGAAGCATCAGGATCATCGGTTCTGTGGAGGCGTCCCAGATTTTTTTCCAGACTGATTTTGGTT
>JBMNSG010000181.1:0-3988 GCA_050945075.1 Eubacteriaceae bacterium
TAAACGGCATATTACTGAAAAGTATTTTGACTGAGCCGCCGCATGACCTGTACCATTGCGGACTTTACCGCATAAAAACAACAAAAAAAGAACTGCGGCAAGTGCCGCCGGGGTTTCCCGGAGCATTTGCCGCAGTTCTTTTTAATGTCTTTTGCGCAACCAGACCTGTAAGCCGAGTTCTGTTTAAATGATCATCTGTCTGATTCTGCCGTCGCCGGCAGACTTGAGCGACCTACCATCTGGCAGGCAGCGAGCAGCTGCCTTTTTGATGCCGCTTTTGGTCTTGCACCGAATGGGGTTTACATAGCCGGCCGGTTACCCGGCCGCTGGTGAGCTCTTACCTCACCGTTTCATCCTTACCTGTAAAACAGGCGGTTTGCTTTCTGTTGCACTGTCCTTGAAGTCGCCTTCACCGGGCGTTACCCGGCATCCTGCTCTTTGGTGCTCGGACTTTCCTCAGGCGTGAGCCCGCGATCATCTGGTCTGCTTGCGTTTTCGACTTTGTTTGCGTTCAGTGTGCGGATCTGCGGCTTTTCACCGTCATTTTCTCCGCTTATGATTTTTCCATCCAGAAATGTTTTATAAGAATAATAGGATCTCGCTTTTTTGATTTTACCGAGAAGATCATGAAGCTGCGCGAATTTCCCGGTATGTTCATTGACCTTCAGGTCCTGAGCGAAAGCATATTCAAGATTCTTGGCAAGCAGCGCCAGGCGCATCGCCTTGTAGGTGTTGCTTTTTTCTGCACGGAGAATATCATAATATTGAAGCCGGAATTCAGTCAGATCCCTGCGATCCTTGGGCAGCAGGTATATTTTTACCGTTTCCCTGTCCTCGCTTCGCGGGTTCTTCGTTAAAATCCGATACTTTCCTATTCTATCTTCATGCAGCTCTGTTGTCAAGTGATATTTTTCTTTATTCTCCGGCTGACTGATCCACCGCATCAGAAAGCCCTGCTCCTCGGGAGTCATGAGCTGCGTTTTGGTGATCCTGTTAAAGGTACTCTGTATTGTATTCTGATCGTTCGTCATTCTCGCCTCCTTCCGCCTGTGCGGAACAACAGGATTCTTCAAAAAAGGCCGGTTCCCCGGCCTCCTGTTATAATTCTATATTACCCAGGTCGAAGCCTTCTGGCTCATCAGGTTTTTCCGGTGCTGTTTCTTCAGCTTCTTTTCTGGCAAAACTGTCCCGGATTTTTTCTTCGATTTCATCAGCAAATTCAGGTTTTTCCTTCATCAGCTCCTTGACCTTGTCACGTCCCTGTCCGAGACGTTCTTCGCCATAAGCGAACCATGATCCTGATTTTTGTATTATACCCATATCCACGGCAGTATCCAGCAGATCCCCTTCGCGGGAAATCCCTTCACCGTACATGATATCGAATTCCGCCTGCTTGAACGGCGGAGCCATTTTGTTTTTAACAACCTTGGCGCGGGTGCGGTTCCCGATCATATCGGTTCCCTTTTTCAGTGTTTCAATCCGGCGGATATCAATCCTGACGGACGAATAAAATTTAAGCGCACGGCCGCCGGTTGTGACTTCAGGGTTTCCGTAGATCACACCGACTTTTTCACGAAGCTGGTTGATGAAAATAGCGGCGGTGTTTGACTTTTTGATAACACCCGTCAGTTTTCTCAGCGCCTGAGACATCAGACGTGCATGAAGACCGACGTGGGAATCGCCCATTTCCCCGTCTATTTCCGCTTTCGGCACCAGAGCCGCTACGGAGTCGACGACTACGACATCGAGTGCCGCACTGCGGACCAGCGCTTCCAGAATTTCAAGTGCCTGTTCGCCTGTATCCGGCTGCGCGACCAGAAGATTGTCTATGTCGACGCCAAGATTCTTTGCATAAATCGGATCCAGGGCATGTTCGGCATCGATAAATGCCGCAATACCGCCGTTCTTCTGGGCTTCCGCTACCACATGCAGGGCCACGGTTGTTTTACCGGAAGATTCAGGTCCGAAGATTTCGGTGATTCTGCCCCGCGGGATTCCGCCAATGCCCAGCGCCTTGTCCAGGCCAATGGAAGATGTAGAGATCACATCTGCATCAAGCTTGGCGCTTTCATCGCCCAGACGCATCACTGCGCCTTTTCCGAAAGATTTTTCAATATTTTTAAGCGCCGTTTCCAGTGCAACCTGTTTATCCTGATCGACTGCAACTGTTTTGGCAGGTGCTGTTTTTTTTGCCATTCTTACCTCTTGAGATTTCCAAGCTCTTCCCGGATCATCTGCATGACTCTGTTGACTGTCCGCTGCTGAATATCCGTTCTGGAGCCGTAAAACTGATTTTTCAATATTTTTGTACCATGAGCGGTACTGATTCCCGTATAGACCAGTCCTACCGGTTTTCCGGGAACTGCTCCTCCGGGGCCTGCAATGCCGGTAGTGGAAACACCGATATCCGCTCCCGTAATCCTGCGGGCATGCTCGCACATTTCACGTGCTGTTTCCGGACTGACTGCACCGAACTGCTCCAGTGTTTCATGAGAAACGCCGAGAAGCTCTTCTTTCATCTCATTGCAGTAGGTCACAATACCAGCTTTCAGTGAAGCTGAAATACCCGGAATACGAGCCAGTTCTGCGCTGACCAGCCCTCCGGTGCATGATTCCGCGGTCGCAATGGTCTGGTTCTGCTCCAAAAGCTGTCCGCCAACCGCTTCAATAAGCGTGTCCCTTGATTCAGTGAAAATAAACGCAGAGAGACGCTCCTGTATTATTTTATCATATTCTTCAAGTAAACGCTCTGCCTGCGCATCCGTATCGGCCGATGCAGTAAGGCGCACCAGTACCTGATCCGGTTTGGCATATGTGGCAAGCGTGGGATTGGTCTGTCCGTCGATCAAATCGAGCAGCGCATCTTCTGCAGCCGATTCGCCGATTCCAGTCAGATGATAGTAATGCGAAACCACAGCCTGTCCGCTCTTTTGAGAAAGCAGAGGCCGTACCTGCGCATCGAACATGGCCGTCATTTCCTTCGGGGGGCCTGGAAGCAGGAAAACCATTTTGTGTTCCCCGCCGACTTCTCCTTCAATGAGAATGCCGGGTGCTGTCCCGTTGGGATTGGGCAGAATCGTCGATCCTTCCGGAATCATAGCCTGTGAAAGGTTATTTTCAGTCATGGCAAAGCCGCGCTGTTCAAACCATTTCTGCAGTTCTTCGGCAATTTCCGGGTGCAGCTGCATAGCCTTGTTAAAAACTCTGGCCGCTGTTTCCTTGGTCAGATCGTCCTGTGTCGGTCCGAGGCCTCCGGTCAGGATTACAAGCTGAGAATCTTCGACTGCGTTTCTCAGGCTCTGTTCAAGCCGGTCCGGATTGTCGCCCACAGTCGTTTCACGGCGGACATTAATGCCCATTCCCGATAATTCTTCAGACAGCCAGCGTGCGTTCGTGTTTAAAATAGCGCCGGTAAGAATTTCCGTACCGACGCTGATAAGTTCACAATTCATAAATATCCTGTTATTTTCACCACATTACATGGATTTGAATACGCCCTTGTTCAAAACGAAATAATCAATGCCTGAAACCAGAGTCAGTACAGCGCATACATAAACCATAATCTGACCGAAACTCCAGAGCCATGAGAAGTTCATTGACGGAACCATGAACAGCAGCAGAGAAATAATGGCGATCATCTGGGAAACCGTCTTGGCTTTGCCCCATTTGCTGGCTGCAATAACCACACCGTCATTGGCTGCCAGTGTTCTCAGACCGGTTACGGCAAATTCTCTTGCCAGAATCAGAATAACGATCCAGGCAGGAATAAACTGAACACCAACCAGGCAGACGAATGCAGATGAGACCAGAAGTTTATCTGCCAGCGGGTCCATGAATTTTCCGAAATCCGTGATCAGATTGCGGCTGCGGGCGATATGTCCGTCCACGGCATCCGAAGCCGATGCCACGATAAAGACAATCAGAGCAGTAAGCTCATGATATGGGAAGCTGACACAGAACGCGATAATAAATACCGGGATCAGGCAGA
>JBMNSG010000182.1:0-3987 GCA_050945075.1 Eubacteriaceae bacterium
CAGATCCCATGCAGGTTTATGATATAGGCATCGACAAAGAGAACAGAGAAACCACCCGTCACGGTGCTTACGACTTTCCGATTGCAGCTTACCGGACGCAGCTGAGCAAAAATGTGCTGGGCTATGTAAACTGGCACTGGCATGAGGAACTGCAGTTTATGGTTGTTCTGGAAGGCAGTATTCAGGTATCGGTGAACCGCAGCCGGATTATTCTGAACAAGGGCGAAGGGCTGTTTATCAACGGTAATGTGCTGCACACGATCCGTCCGGAAAAGGATCCGGAAAGCACCTACCTCTGTCTCGACGTCCACCCGTCACTCATCGGCGGATATCCAGGGAGCCGCATCGACAAAAAATACCTGCGTCCGTACCTGAACGACCCGAAATTCACTGCCTGCCGTCTGGACCCGGCTTATGAAAATGAGCAGGAAATCATCCGGCTTCTGCTTAAAATCGGTGAAGACTACACAAAACGGACAGGTTCTTACGAATTGTCGATAGAAACCGCCCTGCTTCGTGTCTGGGAAAGACTCATCCGCAATCAGCCGGGTGCCGCCGCATTCACCGAACCGCTTACCGATTCTGACAGTGAACGCCTGAAAGCGCTGATGACAGAGATCCATAATCATTACCAGGAGAAAATCTGCCTGAAAAACCTTGCAGACGCCGTCCATCTCTCCGACAGTGAATGCTGCCGTTTTTTCAAAAGCCAGATGAACTGTACCATCTTTGAATATCTGAACACCTTCCGGATTGAAAAAAGCATCGAAGATCTGCTGCATACAGAAAAAGCCGTAAGCAGGATCGCTTACGACTGTGGTTTCGGGAGTACGAGTTATTATATTGAACGATTCCGTAAAAAAACCGGGATTACACCGGGCAAATACAGAAAGCGTGCAATTGATTTACCTGTTTCCGATTAAACTGAATAATTTTGAGAATGTATCCGCCTGGTCATTTCTCTTTCAGCACCCAGGTAATGCCCTTTGCCAGCCTGAGTGCAGCATCTTTGTAATGATTGCCGGGATTCAGTTCAAACACTGAACGGATTCCCTGTTCCCGGTAAATCGCGCACAGCTCTTCCATGCAATGTTCTGTCTGCTTCAAATACTGATTTCTGGTACGGCTTTCACGGTCGCCCAGTGACAGGTAAATGGCGTCCGGGTCTTTTATAAACTGGTGGTTCCGGGCGTAGGAGACAAAATCCGGATACCAGACCGAGCCGGATGCGGAAACTGCCGCGGAAAACACGCCGGTTATGTAAGGCGCGTACAGCGCCAGCAGTCCGCCCATGGAATATCCGGCAATGATAAGTGATGACGGACTCCCGATCTGCTGCTCTGCAAACGGGATTATCTGCTCAGTCAAAACCCGGATGTACTGGTCCGCTTCTCCTGTAAAATGATCCTCTTTCGTAACAACCGGTGCATGTGCCCAGGGAGATAGTTCTTCGTTCCAGCGCAGATTTGTTATGGAAACCAGGTGAAAGGGGCGGCAGCCCAGCGTTTCACAGGCATCCAGCACAGCCTTTCCGGCTTCCATGTACATATTGGCAAAAACGACCGGGGCCTGCTGGTCCGCATTTTTGTAGATCGCGATCTTTTTTCCGTCAATTACGGTTTTTTCAGGTTTATTCATCAATAGGTTCCGCCAGTTTCATATAATCTTCCATATCCCGAAAGCCCAGACCCTCGTACATTCTGCGTCCGCTCTGGGATGTTTCCAGGTAAATCTTGCTTATTCCCCGTCGTTCTGCTTCTTTCGTAAGCCAGCCCGCGATCGTTTTTCCGATGCTCTGACCCCGGTAAGCTTTTCTCGTGTAGATGTTCATCAGATACGCGCATTTGCCATCCGGATTATCCGGCGAGGGCATTTCCTGATACAAACACAAGCCGCCGCAGCCGACAGTCGTGCCATCGACATCGGCAAAAACCGCGATATGCTCTTCATCCGGAAGCTTCTCCAGATAATACTTCCTGTTGGCCTCCCGCAATTCACGGGTATCGGCGTCCGCCGGTATCCCGAAAACAACATCGAGCACCTCCATCCGCCACGCCATCAGCTTGTCCAGATCATCGACCGAAGCCCTGCTGATTACGATATCCATTCAATATCTCCTTTTATCGTAAGACATTCCTGTTCAGGCAACATTCCCCTTTTTCACAACCGCCGGAAGATCATCGGCATCAACCTTACCGTTGGCATTCAGAGGAAGATCGTCCATGCAGATAAAGAACTCCGGAATCATGTAATTCGGCAGGAAACGTGCCATTTCCTTGCGGAGTGTGGACAGGCTTGCTTCCGGATCGCTGAGTACAATATACGCGGCCAGGTAGGAAAGATTCTGGTCGTCGGTGTAGGAACGAACTGCGGCTTTCTCAACTTCTGGACAGCGGCAGAGCACGTTTTCCACTTCCGCAGGCTCGACCCGCTTGCCCAGAATCATAACCTGCGAATCCCGCCTGTGCAGGAATACGATATTCCCGTCGGGCCGGGCGTAACCCAGATCACCGCTCCGGTACAGGACACTGCCGTCTTCACGGGTGACAAAGGCCTCGTTTTCTTTCCTGCGGTCGCCGGTATAGCCGGCAGAAACCCCGCCGCCGAGTATGCAGATTTCCCCGGTTTCACCATCAGGCACCGGCTTCAGATTGTCGTCCAGAATTTCAATCTGCGTCCCCAGAATGGGCTTGCCCACCGGATAAGTGCCGTCCGCGAGTGGTTCGGCGCCGTTGCAGTGAAAATAGGACGCGCAAACCGTGGTTTCAGAGGGGCCGTAGGTATTGTAGATGTCTACCTGGCTGATGAGATTTGTAATATAGGAAGCCCGGAGAACATCACCGCCGCTGATGAGCAGGCGCAGGCACGCCGGGATCTTTTCCAGATGATTCATCTCAAGCAGCAGATACGGGAAACCGCTTATTTCAGTGATCTTGTTTTTCTCCACGTACTGCATCAGCGCGTGAATATCTTCCCTGGTTTCTGCCGATGGAATGGCAAGACGGGCGCCGGACAGCAGGGTGGTAAAGACCTCTTCTGTGAAAATATCAAAGGAGCAGACTGAATACTGCAGCATGGTATCGGAGCGGTCAGGATGAAACTCTTTCTGAAAGGCTCTGACATAATGACAGACATTCCGGTTGCGCATGGCCACGCCCTTGGGCATCCCCGTGGAACCAGAGGTATACAGAATATAAGCAAGATCGTCCGCCTGCGCTGTGCAGTCTGTCGAAACATCCTCCGGCTGAAGGCCGGGGTCGACTATCAGATGTGGGAGGTCTGAAGCCATTTCGCTCCAGCGGCTGTTGACAATAACCGCATCCGCCTGTGCATCCTGCATCATAAATTCGATCCGTTCCTGTGGAAAGAAGGGTTCCGCGGGAATATACGCACAGCCCCGCTTGAGTACTGCAAAAATGGCAGCGATCATCTCCACACTGTGGTCCATGACAATCCCGACTCTGTGTGCCTGAGCAGGAATCTTTGAAGCAATGGTATCAATAAGTGCGCCGAGCTCCCGCCCGGTCAGCCGGCGCTGTTCGTCAAAGACTGCTGCGGCATCCGGTGCTTCCTGTATTTTGTTCTGTAAAAGTTCATAAATTACATTCTGTTTCATTTAAAATTCCCTCACAGGTGCCTTTTCTGATCTGTTTACATTATAATACTTTGTTCAGAAAAACAGTCAAATAAGAAACACTGTGGGGATTGGGAGGAAATCATTAAATTGTCCGAAAAAAAGTCCCTCTTGGACAGACCGGGGAATTCCCCGAATCTGTCCAAGTGGGACATGAATTAATGATATTGAAATTATATCGAAATCATTTTAACAGCGTAGGAGTTACGCTGTTATGCTTATCCTCACCAGAGATTTCCATCTAAATCAAAAGGCAGATATTCCGGTTCACTTTCGATAACAAGATTTGGATTTTCCCTGACTTCGCTATAATAAGCCTCAGATAACATAATATGTTCAATATGTAGACTATT
>JBMNSG010000183.1:0-3944 GCA_050945075.1 Eubacteriaceae bacterium
CTTCTCTGTATTCACGTGCCTTAGCAAGATTGGAATACGCGTCATCCCTGTTCGCACTGGCTTTAGCGCCTACAACAAAGCCCATAACAGCCAGAGCAGGACCGGCTACCAGTCCGCCCAGGACTGCCGTACCACCGGCAATTCCAAGTCCTCCTGCTGCTAGAGAGCCGCCACCCAGGAATGCGAGCGTAGCGTTAGTCGCTGCCACCCCGCTCAAAGAGGCTATCGCAGTACCTGTGGAAGCAGCACCAAACATCATGGCACCACCATAAGCGCCGAACGCTGCAGCAGCTCCCAGGACTGTACCGCCGGCAACACCGCCGGCAATAGAAGAAGCCATGGTCTGCATACTCTTTAATTCCTTCAAACCCTGCTTGTCGATTCTGAAATTATTCAGTTCGTCCAAACCAACGGAATCAGTTAAGTCAACATTATGCAGTTTTTCGAAAGACTCCACAAATGATTGAACACTCTGGTCCAAAACGCGAATTTTAGTATTGCCCAGACTGGTTACTGCTTCTCCGCTGTTCTTCCGGTAAAGATTGGCTTGTTCTACTGCATTGTCTACAATACGCTGTGCTCTTTCATTCGTGTCATTGGCATCTGACTGGTCAAAACCAGCTTTTACTGATTTTCCGATTCCTAACGCTGCCGCGCCGATACCGATTAATAAAAAGGGAATTGGCATTTTTTGATCTCCTTATGCAATTTCTGATTCTGAAACTGTAATTTCAACATTTTCTGCCAGATGTTTCATTACCTGGTCGAGTTCTCTGATCTTTCCATCAATCGTATCGTAAGGCTGTTTTGTCGTTTTGAGCCATTCTTTCTGTTCACAGATTGACAGCATAGTTTCTGCTGTATCGATCAAATCTGCCACAATGACGTCATCAATATTCCAGCGGGAAGCCAGATGCTTTACGATACGCTTTTCCGGATCTGAAAAGCTGGTATCTGAATAACCGAGATTAATGAGATTCCAGATGATATTTGTCTGAACAGATTTATCAGTAAGTATTGTCGAATATGAAGATTGTTCTTCTAAAATCCGAATGGTAGTAGCCAGACTTGGAATTTCCGTAATTGCCATATCTTCACTGCTTGATGATGGAATCGAGTTGTTTGTGAATTCATATACAATTTCACTTATTCTGGTTTTATCAATGTCCATTTTCTGGCAGATTGAATCCAGCTTCTCAAGTTCTTCTTTTCCACATACTCCATCTGCAGATAAAAAAGTATAATAAATCTTCAGCTGGGCTTCGTTCAGTTCAGAATTATCAAAATACATGTTGTACAACCTTTCATAATTTAAATGTCTGATCACTGTTCATCAGTGCATCAAATTCGTCCATACTGTGAAACTGTACTTCACGCCCGAGAGCTTCAGAAATACTGTTTGCACCCGTAATAAAACCATCTACGTCCCCGATATCAAGTGATTCTTTGATACTGTCAAATGAATCATGAAAAACCTGTATATTGGACAAGAGATAGTCATTGATAATCTGCTCCGTGCACTGGCGGTATTCACGAATCATCTGAATATGCTCTTCGCATTCCTTTTCGATTCTGATCCGTTCATTATGAGCCAGGTCTGCAGCTTTAAGGGAATCAAGCAGCATCCCGTAACTTGAAGACGCAAGTGCATATCCGAGCATCCCGCCTATCAAAGCACCCACAACCGGGATGGGAATAGCAGCCTGGCCGATTGCCGCAAACATGGAAGAGGATAACATCCCTGTTCCCTCCTGCCCCAGTTCTTCAAAACACTCGAGTCCGTTAATTTCCCCGTTTCGATAGCGATTGAGCGTTTTACCAGTGCTGATCGTAACGCTTACTATAATGGCTGGCAGATTTGTTGAAGACAGTGTGCGAACCATTTCTGAACCGGAATTCTGCATGCATCCTTTGACTGCAGATCCGACAAATCCTGTCCCATACCCTACAAGTGTCGAAGAACCTGTATCGATGGCCACATTTCTTATAGCTTCGTCCGGTTCGACATCGCCCTGAACCATGGCAACAACGTTTTTAATGATTGAGATACTTCCGCCTACCATAGCAGACGATTTTGCAGTTTCCACACCGGCCCGATGCGAGATTTTCCCGATATCTTTTGCAGTCGATAATCCAGGGTGTTCTCTGGCAAATATAGCTTCTTTATTTGAAACTGAACTTTTTCGCAGATTCTTCTTGAGCTTTTTGCAGTTGTCGAGTTGTTTCTCCAGTTTAGCCGATGTTTCAGTATTTCCGGCTTTGCGCTGGTTATCCAGCTGTTTCTGAAGATCAGCAATCTTCTTGTCTGCTTCAGCCATTATCCCGTCATAATAGTCAGACGGAACATCAAGCTTGGCATCGTTATCAAGATATTTCTGGTATTTTGGTGAATTAAGCTTTTTAAATGCTTCCTCAGGTGAACTACCGACAAATTTCATCTGCGAGCCTGATCCGGTTATAATATTGCCGTTGGCATCGACTTCAAAATGGTCGTATACCTGATCGTTAACTCTGTTCAGATCGTCGCTCCGCACTTTGCGGGTAGAATCGCCATTGATGATCTTTTCAGCATTGGCATTAGCTGTTTCTTTGACTTCAGCAGAAAAACCGGACTGTTGTTTAATATTCTGTCGTTTATAATCAGGATTCACTTTTGATTTCGAAATGTCTTTCAGACCTCTTTTAAGTGTTGTTCCTGTTTGATTATCCCTTCCAGAATATGCGACGAGATGCTCTTTATTGGCAGATCCGTATCTCTGTACGGCTTCTGCGCTAACCCCGGCTATTCCAGCGTTCCGTAAATTTTCCAACTCCCTGTCTTTGTCATTTTCGGAGCCCATCGAGGTTCCTCCTTAAATATAAAAGTTATTGTGCTTATGTAACAATATGACAAGATTAAAAACCGTATATTCAATGATATTTGAATTATAACATTTTAAAGTAGACAGGTGCTGTCATTTTATATTTAAATGAAATTGTATTTTATTTAAAACTAAATTACACAAAAAAAGATACCCGTCTTCAAAACGGGTATCTTTCTGGTGCTCAGGAACCGAAGCTCTGACAATGGAGAATCCCCTCATCAGTGATTTTCTTCGAACCCCTGTATTTTTTCAGATCCTCCCCGACCGGGCAGACGCTGATGCAGACGCCGCAGGGCCAGTGATTCTGATTCTTGATTTTGACATGATATTCGGCACAGGCGACCTTGTCCATCTTATAGATTTCGCCATTGTTCTCCATAAGACTATGACTGGGGCAGTTTTTCAGACAGCGCTTGCAGTGAATGCAGAGGTTCTTCTCCAGCATCGGATCCGGTTCCACCGGCGCATCTGTAAGGACTGTCACAATCCGCAGCCGCGGGCCAAATTCCCTGGTAATCAGGTTATGGCTGTCGCCGATGGTTCCCATACCTGCATAATAGCCGGCCAGCACGTGTGAAAAAGCGGCGTTTGGATTCCTGGGCAGTACGTCAATGCTGTAATAGCAGTCTCTTGGAAAGAAGATTGCCTTATAGCCCAGGTCATTGACGATATAGTTCGCCAGCTGATAGGCCATGCCGTCAAGAACCCGGTTGCTGGTATCATAAAGCTCCTGATACACCATTGATGGAGTAGTGTCGATCATGGGCGCATACAGCGGAATTCCCAGTACAATTGCCCGTTCCGCCCATGGCCAGGTAGTTTTTGGCCAGAACTCCTGCTCCTGGATCGGCAGCTCTTCCCATTTGTCTGTCGAACAGCAGCGGATTAAATTCGCGCCCAGTTCATGTGCTTTCCTGTAAATCAGTTCCTTTACATCTTTGTCCATATTGACACGCTTTCAGATTATTTCTCTCCCATCATTTATTATAGAACTTCCCGTTTCCGGGACAAGATACTAACAAATTGATGAGTGGAGGAATGTGCGATTTTATGGACGATGTTCTCCGGGGGCAGTTTTTT
>JBMNSG010000184.1:0-3918 GCA_050945075.1 Eubacteriaceae bacterium
CAAAGGTCCGTTTCGAAGGACACGGAATTGAACTCGGCGTTTCCAGAGATCTGCTCGGCCGCGTATTCGACGGCATGGGCAATCCCATTGACGGCGGACCCGCCATCATTCCGGAAAAGCTCATGAATATCAACGGGGCACCGATCAACCCGGTTGGCCGTGCTTACCCTGACGAATTCATTCAGACCGGTATCTCGGCGATTGACGGACTGAATACACTGGTCAGAGGACAGAAGCTGCCGGTTTTCTCAGGCTCCGGTCTTCCGCATGCACAGCTGGCAGCCCAGATTGCCCGTCAGGCCAAGGTGCTTGATGACAACTCTGATTTTGCCGTCGTTTTTGCAGCTATCGGGATTACATTTGAAGAAGCGGACTTCTTCATTAAGGACTTCCAGAAAACAGGTGCTATCGACCGTTCCGTTCTGTTTATGAACTATGCGGACGATCCACCGGTTGAACGTATTTCAACACCGCGTATTGCCATAACCTGTGCCGAATACCTGGCCTATGAACTGGGCATGCAGGTCCTGGTTATCATGACGGATATCACCAACTATGCAGAAGCACTTCGTGAAGTATCTGCAGCCCGTAAAGAAGTTCCGGGCCGCCGCGGCTATCCGGGTTATCTTTACACGGACCTTGCCACACTTTATGAACGTGCCGGCCGTATCCGCGGCAAGAAGGGATCCATCACTCAGATTCCGATCCTGACCATGCCTGAAGATGACAAGACTCACCCGATTCCTGACCTTACCGGCTACATTACCGAAGGTCAGATTATCCTGTCCAGGGATCTGTACAGAAAGGGAATCGTACCGCCTATTGATGTTCTGCCGTCACTGTCCCGACTCAAGGATAAAGGGATTGGCGCCGGGAAAACCCGTGAAGATCATTCGGATACGATGAACCAGCTTTTTGCAGCCTATGCAAGAGGGAAGGAAGCCAAGGAACTGTCAGTCGTCCTCGGGGAAGCAGCACTTTCAGAAGTCGATAAGCTTTACTCGAAGTTTGCAGACGAGTTCGAAGCCAGATATGTTTCGCAGGGATTCTATACCAACCGTTCCATTGAAGAAACGCTCAAGATCGGATGGGAACTGCTGGCGATTCTTCCGAAATCGGAACTCAAGCGAATCAAGGAAACCTATATTGAAAAGTATCTGCCGCCGGCAAATGCTTACGAATACGGGGAAGAACAGGATCAGATAGACGTAGAAGCGGAGGAATAGGGCCATGATGAATGTCAACCCGACCAGAATGGAGCTCACCCGACTCAAACGGCGGCTGGCAACAGCTGAACGCGGTCACAAGCTCCTGAAGGATAAACGGGATGAAATGGTCAGACGCTTCATGATCTATATCCGCAAGAACCGGGAACTCAGGCAGGAAATCGATGAAAAACTCGCGGCAGCCATGGGACGTTTTGCGGATGCGCAGGCGGTCATGGGTGAACCGGAGGTTGCCGAAGCACTGCTTTGCCCGGCTCGTGAAGCCAAGATCTCGCTCGGAAAACAGAACATTATGAATGTTGATGTTCCGACCATCAAGTTTTCTGTCGAAGAAAATACAGCGGACCTTCCGTATGGTTTTGCCTTCACATCTGCCCAGCTGGACCAGAGTGTCCTTGATATGTCCGATCTGCTGCCGCTTCTGATTGAACTGGCAGAAACAGAAAAGATATGCAATATGCTGGCCGATGAAATTGAAAAAACCAGACGTCGTGTCAACGCGCTCGAACACATCATGATTCCGGAAATGCAGGAAACCATCAAATACATTTCCATGAAGCTTGAAGATAACGAACGCGGAAACATTACCCGTCTGATGAAGGTCAAAGAAATGATTGCGGATGAAGCTGTCTGATCATCAATCGGTACAGCCAGTCTGATGAATCAGAATTGAAAGCTGTCTGATATACGGATAGCGATTATTATGAAAGTCAGACGGATATAAAACAAAAACGGGATACGGAGAATCATTCTCCGTATCCCGTTTTTTATTGCCCGGAAGTGAAGGGCTTCCGGGGTGATCTTTTTGATATAAACTGCTTTAGTTATTGAGCGGATATTTTTCTGTCAGTGTCCTGACTGTTTCCCGAACGGCAGGAATATTGTCTTCTGATTCGATGACTTTGGCAATACAGTCAGCGATCACATCCATGTCTTCTTCCTTAAAACCGCGGGTGGTCACAGCTGGTGTTCCCAGACGGACACCGCTGGCAAGAACTGCAGATCTCGGTTCGCCGGGAACCGTGTTTTTGTTGGCTGTGATATTGGCTTCATCAAGACGGTGTTCAAGTTCCTTGCCGCAAACATCTGAATCTCTCAGGTCAATGAGCATCAGGTGATTGTCAGTGCCGCCGGAGATCAGTTTAACACCTCTCTTGAGCAGTCCTTCCGAAAGGGCCTTGGCGTTCAGGACAATCTGATGCTGGTATTCTTTGAATTCCGGTGTCATTGCTTCCTGGAAGCAGACTGCCTTGGATGCGATCACATGCATAAGCGGGCCGCCCTGGGTTCCGGGGAAGACGCCCTTGTTAAGCTTGTGTTCTTTAGCGAATTCACGGCTGGACAGGATAATCCCGCCTCTGGGTCCGCGCAGTGTTTTATGTGTGGTACTGGTGACGACATCGGCATACGGAATCGGGCTCGGATGTTCGCCTGCCGCAACCAGGCCGGCAATATGGGCCATATCTACCATCAGGTAAGCACCGCAGGCATCAGCTATTTCTCTGAATTTCTTAAAATCAATTGTTCTCGGATAAGCGGAGGCACCGGCAACAATCAGCTTGGGCTTGAATTCCATTGCCTGTTTCATGACATCATCGTAATTAATATAGCCGTCTTCACCGACGCCATAGGAACGGACATCATAATACTTACCGGAAATATTGGCTTTACAGCCATGAGTCAGATGGCCGCCGTCTGTCAGATTCATGCCCAGAACACGGTCACCCGGTTCGAGCAGTGCATAAAAGACAGCCATATTGGCCTGGGCTCCTGAATGGGGCTGAACATTGGCATATGTGCAGCCAAAGATTTCCTTGGCGCGGTCGCGCGCCAGATTTTCAACAACGTCGACGCACGAACAGCCTCCGTAATAACGTTTAGTCGGATACCCCTCTGCGTATTTATTGGTCAGGGGACTTCCCATGGCGGCCATCACGGCAGGACTGACCCAGTTCTCTGAAGCGATAAGCTCGATATGAGAGTTCTGTCTGTCAATTTCATCACGGATAGCCTGTGCTATTTGCGGATCTACTGTTTCAATGCTGTCTAAATTGTACATATTTCGTATTCCTCTATATTCCTGAATTTTCCTATGCGCCAGTCGCATAGCTCTAATTATAGCTGATATTTCTGAATTGAAAACAGCTGCTGTTCGTTCTCATATAAAAAATATTTTCATGTTGCGGACATTAGGTTGTCCTGTACGGACAAGTAAACTTCTGTATAACCGGAAAAATTCTGTATTAATTCAGAAGAATATTTATGAAACAATAATAATTGATAAAAACAAAGAAAAGTAATATAATTCAATAAAGAATAATAAAGAACAGGAGTAAATCATGCTGGCAAAGGAAAGGCAGGACCAGATTGCATCAAAGGTCAACAGTGACGGTTCCGTGCTGGTCAAAGATCTTGCAGAGCAGTACGGCGTTACGGAAGACAGTATCCGTAAAGATCTGTCCATTCTGGAAAAAGGCGGGCTGCTTCAGAAAACCTATGGCGGTGCCGTTAAGATCAGAGAACGGGGACATGATTTTTATGTTGCCCAGAGACGGAATAAAAATCCGGCCGCCAAAAGATCAATCGCAGAAAAAGCGTATGCATTAATAGAGAATGGCGATACTGTTTTTCTGGATATTTCCACTTCCAATATTGAACTGGCAAAGCTGCTGATCGAGCGTGAAAAGCCGGT
>JBMNSG010000185.1:0-3893 GCA_050945075.1 Eubacteriaceae bacterium
CTGCCTTCATTTCTGTTTCCAGGGTTTCTGCATCAGCCAGAATCTCATCGATTTCTGCAGGTGAAAGTCCCCCGTCTTTTGTGACCATTTTGATCCCGTTGCGATTATACGGCATGTGGCTGGCTGTAATCATGGCCGCGCCATCAGCTTTGATTTCACTGTCCTGCGTGGTCATGAACATGGCCGGTGTTGTACACAGACCGGTATCATAAACCAGGTTGCCTTCGCTGACTGCTCCCAGTTCAAAAGCCTGCATCAGATCGGGTCCGGTCAGTCTGGAGTCACGGCCGACTGCAAGGATAAGCTGGTCTTTTCCTGTTCTCTTCTTCAGCCATCTTGAAAAAGCAACGGCAATCTTTGTCGCTGCATCGTTGGTCAGCTCAACTGTCTGGCCTTCCTGAGGATCCATTGCAACGCCCCGGACATCGGAACCGCTTTTCAGCTGTCTTAATTTCATCTGTGTCATTTTTCTCTCCCTTTTCAACTCTTTTCCCTGATAGTCGATTGCTCCCGCTGTCCGGCTTTACCGGTTCCGGACAGCAGGCGCAGAACAGACAACCGGTATCCGGCTGTCTGTCCGCGTTGAAACTGTTTTGAGATATTACTATTGAAACAGCAAACGCGCAGTTGTTCCTGCGTGTTCACAGGCGTCAATCATTAAAAATTTTATCCGGTTCATTTCCGAGTGTTGCGCACATAACTGCCTTGATGGAATGCAGTCTGTTTTCCGCTTCGTCAAAGACGACGGAATTCGGGCTCTGGAAGACTTCGTCAGTTACTTCCATTTCCGCAAAGCCGTATTGATCCTGAACCATTCTGGAGAATTCAGTCTTGTCATCATGGAAAGACGGGAGGCAGTGCATGAAGATGGTTTCCGGATTTTCGGTAGCCGCCATCAGCTCCGCGTTGACCTGATAAGGCTTGAGCAGCTTGATGCGTTCGGCAATCTTGTCTTCTTCACCCATTGAAACCCAGATGTCGGTATAAACGGCATCAGCCCCTTTAATATCGCCGATATCTTCTGTAATCGTGATGGAACCGCCGGTCTGTCCTGCCAGCTCCGACATTTCCTGATACAGTGCCTGTTCCGGCCACAGTTCTTCCGGAGCCAGGGCTACGAAATGCATGCCCAGCTTGGCACAGCCGATCATGAGCGAATTGCCCATATTATTTCTGGCGTCGCCGACAAATACCAGTTTTCTTCCTTTGAGATCACCGAAATGTTCACGGATGGTCATCATATCGGCAAGAATCTGAGTCGGATGATAGTCGTCGGTCAGGCCGTTCCATACCGGAACGCCGGACAGGTCTGCCAGCATCTTGACTGTGCTCTGTTCATAGCCTCTGAATTCGATACCGTCGTAAAAACGGCCCAGCACTTTGGCTGTGTCTTCGATGGATTCCTTCTTTCCCATCTGGGAATTGGAAAGGAATGTGACACTGGCACCTTCATCATAACCGGCTACTTCAAATGAGCAGCGGGTTCTGGTCGATGTTTTTTCGAACAGCAGGACAATGTTTTTGCCCTGCAGCAGTCCATGGGTAATGCCTTTTTTCTTGTCTGCCTTGAGCTTATCCGCATAGTCCAGCAGGTATACAATTTCTTCCGGTGTATAGTCGAGCAGTGTCAGAAAACTGCGTCCTTTTAAATCTGTCATGTTGCCTCCGTTATCTTGTGTTTTTCTGATGCATGGATCATAGATTCATGCCTTTTGATTAAATCACCGGCTGTCCGCCGGTTGTTATGTTAAAGCTGAATTCCGGTTCATACCGCCTTCCGGGGCATCTTCTGTGCCTCCGGTACGGATTCCGACTGTCAGATGCCGGCACGTCTGAGCGGCATAGACATACAGCGGGGGCCGCCGCGTCCTCTGACCAGTTCAGATGCTTCAATTCCGATTACTTCAATCCCGTTCTTTTCGAGCACTTCATTGGAACGTTCATTTCTGGTATAGGCCACTACTTTTCCGGGGGCAATCGCCAGCGTGTTGGTGCTGTCGTTCCACTGTTCTCTGGCTGCCGCTACCGGGTCGCCGCCGCCGGATTCAATCAGGACGATCTCATCCAGTCCCAGTCCCTTTTTCAGTGCGTCCTCCAGTGAATCCTCCGGCTGATAATGCAGTTTTCCGCCTGCTCCCCGGGTCATGGTTACGGCTTCCACCTTATCGAGAATGCCGGGATACACGGTGAATTTATTCCGGTCCACCATGGTGAACACGGTATCCAGATGCATGAACGCACGGACATTCGGAATCTTGACTGCAATAACCTGTTTCACCACTGGATCCTTGGCAAAAAGCTCTGCCGCGAATTTTTCTGCCGCCTGTGCCTTAGTCCGTTCTGAAATCCCCACCGCCACCGTTTCCGGTGAAAGCACCAGTACGTCTCCGCCTTCAAGCGAATGGAAATCATTCCAGCCGTAATAACGGTGTTCTGAATCCTCGATGCCATGGGCAAAAAGCGGATGATGATCGTAGATAGTCTGCAGATACAGACTTTCACGTTTGCGGATGGGCGTGGCCATTGAGCTTATGAGCATTCCATTGCCCACTGTTACGCCGGGATCTCTCATAAAATACAGATTCGGAAGCGGCGCAATACAGAAAGAATAGGGATCGGTGGAATGAAGAAAATCCGCCAGAACCGGATCCCTGCGGATATGGGCGATATCTTTCCTGACAACACCGGCAATCATTGCCTGTGTCAGCGCTTCATCGTCCAGGCCATTCAGATAGCGGCGCAGATGTTCGACAATCGTTTCACCCGCTTTCGGATTGATCGACAATACCTGGTCGATCAGCCGTTCCCGCACGCCCGGCTGCGTCAGTGTTTCACGAAGCAGATCTTCAATATAGAGAACCTGCGTTCCCCGCTTGGTCAGTTCTTCTGCAAAAGCATCATGCTCCTGCTGCATCCGTTTGAGCCATGGAATATCTTCGAAGAGAACTTCTTTAAGCGTCCCCGGTGTAATTCGCTCCAGTTCCAGTCCGGGCCGGTGCAGGGCTACAGCCTCCAGCGGTCCTATTTCGGAACGGATATTGAGTATGTTTTCGTTCATATTTTCCTTACTGCCGGAAAGGCGAATAAAAAAGCCGGATCTTCGAGCACAGGGCTTTCCGGATCCGGTCGGTGCTTTCCGGATAAAATAGTGTCAAAGCCGGGTTCCAGCCGGTAAACTGTATAAAATCTTCCGGCAGAAATCCATTATAAGTTTATTATAGTCTACCCATGATTGAAAGAAATAAAAAAAAGACCGTGATACGGTCTTTTTTATGGCTTATTCTTCATTAAAAACTGAAAGCACCTTCGGAATCGACCAGGTCGATCTTGACAGTTTTTGTCAGTACATCCGCATATGAGAAAGACATTCTCTGATTGGGACGGCTTTCATCTTCGATTACGCTTACCGTGAAAATACACGGATAAATTCCTTCGATTACTCCGACCTTCTGATAGAGTTTCTTCTTGCTTTTATGGGCTTCCAATCTGACTTTCTGACCGACGTGTTTTTCGACTTCGCGTTTTATGTCTAAGACGGTTGCTTTCTGGTTTGACATGCAATTCACCTCATTCTTAAGATACAATGAATATTATAGCACGTAAAAGCATGAAAGTAAAGTAGTTTACCAATCTCAGCGCCAGTTGTCAAGATGTAAAACCGTAATTGTTTGCAGGTTTCAAATCATGATGTTTAAAGTCAGATTTGTAATTTTCATTCAGTTCCTTTGATGACTTGTTTTTCATCTTCCTGGAAGATTCTGTACATATCCATTCCGTATTTAAGGGCATCAATGGCACGGATCGGATTTTTGATCCAGATTGCGTCTTCGAACTGCATCAGCTCTTCCGGTTTTGTAAATCCCCAGGTACAGAGAACCGGCATCATGCCAGCG
>JBMNSG010000186.1:0-3793 GCA_050945075.1 Eubacteriaceae bacterium
CGACAATTTCGCTTATGAATTCAGGAACGTCTTTCTTAACCGGTGCATCTTCTGCAGTGAGCCAGCTTTCCGGAATCGTGATTTCGTTCAGTTCGTCAATCCCATGTTCGATGGAAGCGTTGTTCTTGTCGACGACTTCCTGGCCTTTCTTCTTATAATAAGACTTGTAGATGGCGTCTTTCATTTCCGTAACAGCCTGATCGATCGGGATCACACCGCTCAGCTTGAAGAAGGAAGCCTGCAGGATGGTGTTGGTTCTGTTGCCGAGTCCAAGTTTTCTGGCGATATCGATCGCATCGATGGTGTAGAATTTCGCATGCTTTTCTGCAAGTTCGCGTTTCATGGAAGCCGGAAGGTGTTTTTCCAGTTCTTCGGCATCCCATGCGCAGTTCAGAAGGAAGGTTCCGCCGTCTTTCAGATTCTTCACCATGTCGTATTTGTCGACATAAGACGGATTATGGCAGGCTACGAAGTCAGCTGCCTGAATCAGATAGGGTGAACGGATCGGATTTTCGCTGAAACGCAGATGAGACTGTGTCAGTCCGCCGGATTTCTTGGAATCGTAGACGAAATAAGCCTGACAGTAAAGATCAGTAGCATGACCGATGATTTTAATCGAGTTCTTGTTGGCACCGACGGTTCCGTCTGAACCCATGCCCCAGAATTCTGCACTCTGTTCGCCTGCCGGTGTTGTGTTGATTTGTCCGGTAACAGGAAGGGAAGTGAAGGTTACATCATCGACAATACCGATGGTGAAATTATTCTTCGGTTTGCTCTGTTTCAGATTTTCAAAGACGGATACGAACTGATCCGGTGTTGTATCTTTCGAGCTCAGACCATAACGGCCGCCGACGATTTCCATCGGAAGTTCTTTTTCCTTGTAAATGGAGCAGATGTCCTGGTACAGCGGTTCGCCCATGGCACCCGGTTCCTTGGTTCTGTCCAGGACAGCCATCTTTTTGACGGTATCCGGAATAGCTTTGAGGAAGTAATCAGAAGCAAACGGACGATAGAGGTGAACATTGATCATACCGACTTTTTCGCCCTTGCCTACCAGGTAGTCAATGGTTTCTTTGGCGGTTTCCGCACCGGAGCCCATGAGGACGATAATCCGTTCTGCATCCGGGGCACCATAGTAGTTATACAGATGATAATCGCGGCCAGTGAGTTTGTTAATTTCCTGCATGTAGGATTCTACAGCATCCGGAAGCTGGGCAAATCTGGTGTTGAGTGCTTCACGGCACTGGAAGAAGATGTCAGGATTAACGGTAGTTCCGCGTGTTGCCGGATGTTCCGGATTCAGGGAATTCTTACGGAAGGTTTTCAGTGCTTCCATATCGACCAGCGGGCGCAGGTCTTCATAATCGAGTGCATCAATTTTCTGTATTTCATGAGAGGTCCTGAATCCATCGAAGAAATGGAGAACCGGCATGCTCAGGTGAATCGCTGTCAGATGTGAAACCGCACCCAGATCCATAACTTCCTGGGGAGAAGAAGAGGCCAGCATTCCGAAACCGGTGCTGCGAACACCCATAACGTCAGAATGATCGCCGAAAATTGACAGTGCGTGGGCAGAAAGGGTACGGGCAGAAACATGGAAAACGCCCGGAAGCATTTCGCCTGCAATTTTGTACATGTTTGGGATCATAAGCAGCAGTCCCTGGGATGCTGTATAGGTGGTCGTCAGTGCGCCGCTCTGCAGTGAACCGTGTACGGTGCCGGCGGCTCCGCCTTCGGACTGCATTTCGACAACTCTCACTGGCTGGTCAAACAGATTCTTCTTTCCGTTTGCAGCCCATTCATCTACAAATTCTGCCATTGGCGAAGACGGGGTGATCGGATAGATACCCGCTACTTCGGTAAATGCGTAGGATACGTAGGCTGCTGCCTGGTTCCCATCCATCAATGCAATTTTGCTGGCCATCTCTTTTTCCTCCTCAGATAAACAGATCATTGATTTTCATAGTCGCTTTTCATATCAAGCCGGAATCTGTCGTTAAATGAATCCGTTTCATTGAATCCGATTCAATATGTTATCTGCATAATAACTCGTTTACACTCAATAGTCAACATTGCATGCAATTTTTCTTTTTGGTATTTAATTAACATGAAATGTATGGAATGAATTGAAAAAGAAAGTGAAAGAGTGTATATTGAATAGCAGAAATAACACTGAATAAGCCTGAAAATCAAATTTTAAAGGCTGTAACTGATTTTTATTGAAGAGTATCAGCATCCTTACGGTCTGAACGATCACTGGCAGTTTCTGCATAGGAAGGAACAAGTCTTTTTCGGTTCTTCAGGATCAGAGAAACAAAATGAGGTAATACGATATGAGTTCTCAAAGTGATATCGCGTATGAGAAAATCAAAAATATGATCTTTCATATGGAACTTGTACCCGGTGATAAAATATCGGAGCTGCAGCTTTCCGCGAAACTGGAAATAAGCAGAACACCGATCCATGATGCGCTCAGGAAACTTGCTGCGGAAGGGCTGGTAACGCTGGGACGCAACCGATCTGCGACTGTAGCAGAATTTTCAGACGAAGAGATTCAGGAAATCGGCACGCTGCGGCTGTCCCAGGATATTCTATCCGCAAGACTGGCGGCCTATCACGGAAGTGCTGCCGACTTCGAACAGCTGTACCTTCAGGCGGATGCCTGCGAAAACGCTGCAGAAAAGGGAGATATTTACCTGCGCATCAAAGCAGATAATGATTTTCACCTGGCGATTTCAAAAGTATCCGGAAATGAGCTGCTGTACAGACAGCAGTATGCGCTCTACCAGCAGATTCATCTGATTCAGATTTCGAAATATACCGATATCGAAGACAGCCTGGTACAGATTCATCATCACAATCCCATTATTCATGCGATAAGCAGCGGGGAACTGGATGAAGCGTCAAAGCTGATCTGTGAACACGTAAAAGATTTTTATCATATAGATCCGTACCTGATGAAATACTACGGGTATACACCGGACATGCAGGAACAGTAAATCAAATCAAAGCAAAGGAGTCAGCCGTTGGAAGAGAATCATGCAGCAAAAATGACCCGGCGCCAGCTACAGGCGATCGAAACCAAGAATAAAATATACAATGCTGCTATAGCGGTCATTAATGAAAAAGGCTTTACCAACGCCAGCATCGAGGATATCACGTCCCGTGCCGATGTTTCGAAGGGGAGCTTCTATACGTATTTTGAATCAAAAGAAGCTCTGGTTTTCTACACTTTTCAGCAGTCAGACGAAGTCTACGAATGGGCCTTCTCCCAGGTGAAGGATAAAGATTTTCTGTCTATGATCATGCAGTTCGTGAAAATATCCTATCAGGAATATGAAAAGCGTGGAAAAGGGATTATTAAAGCCATGGTATCCAACTACTTCACGTTTCCGGATTATAACTTTTACAGCGGGGATCGTGATCTGCTCAAATGCCTGGATCTGATTATTGAACAGGGCAAACAACAGGGTGTGCTGGATCCGGAAACAAAGAACAGCCAGTATGTCCGGCTCATTCTCTCTACTCTGGTGGGAACAGAAGTTATGTGGTGCCTGGACGAACAGGACAGCAGCCTGGCCGACATGATCGTAAATGCCGTGATGGTGACAGCCAGAGGCATGATGAAGGACTGAATCAATTCACAACCGGAACGACCGTAAAAATGCGGTCGTTTTTTTATTTTTAAAAAACCCTTTACAAATCCTGGATATGCGTTTACAATGAACTCAAGTCATCGAATACAAGTCAATGAACACAAGCCAACGTAAAGCTGACTGCTGTCGATATTGTG
>JBMNSG010000187.1:0-3601 GCA_050945075.1 Eubacteriaceae bacterium
TGCTTTGGCATAGACCATGCGGGTCAGTCCCTTTTCGACCCAGAGTACGCCGTCTTCTGTCTTTTTCTTTCCATTATAACGGTAGACGACATCCCGCACCGATTCCTGGCTTTTCTTCATGCCCTGCATGAAACTGCGGTAACGCTTGCGGATCGTTTCGTCAATGTCCTCATTAATCAGTCCCCGGGTAAGCAGTTCTTCATTAAACAGCTCTTCCGAACACATTTTCCCGACTGATGAGGCGATACGTCCCTGCTCCTTCGGGATCAGCCCCGGTGTAAACGGGATCCGGTACCCTGCAAAGTACAGTGGATGAAGCGGGCGGAACAGCATTTTTATGGCTATTCCGTTTGTAATCAGTCCGATAACAGCCCCTAACAGGGGGCCGGCCCAGAACTGCAGGCTCCAGACATTCATAAATTTCTCCTTTCAATTAACACAGATTCGATCATCTGTTTTGTATCGAAGTTAAAACGTAATCTATATTATAACGCTCTGTTGAAAAAAACACAGTTCTTTCTGTAAATTGAATCCTGTGTACATAAATTTGCAATTTTCAAAGAATAACGCTTGAAGTTCGGTTTCCCTGCCATTATAATAAAAACAACGACAAAGACGGGAATCAAAAAACGGAACAGATACAGAGACGGTATTCCAGGCTGAAAAATACCGGATGGCTCCGCATACCGCTCCCCGAGTCGGCTGTCAAATGCAGTCCGGGACATCCCGTTATCATGGCAATCAAGAGGATCTGCAGTTGTTTCAGGTGAAATACGGCAGGTCAAATCGGGTGGAACCGCGTAATTACGTCCCGGTATTCGAACAGAATACCGGGACTTTTTATTTTCAGCAGGCTGTTTCGCAGCCGGAGGGAGAACAGATGAACATAACATTAAAAGACGGTTCGGTCAGAGAATATCCGGCCGGTACCACTGTATATGATATCGCAAAGGATATCTCCGCAGGACTGGCAAGAAATACCTATGCCGGAGAACTCAATGGACAGGTCGTGGATATTCGTACACCTGTCGAAGCAGATTCTGAACTGAACCTGCTCGGCTTCGACACCGACGGCGGCAAGCATGCCTTTAACCATTCGGCCAGCCATCTCATGGGCCAGGCCATCAAACGCCTGTGGCCGGAAGCACAGCTGACCATCGGTCCGGCTGTAGAAAACGGATTTTATTACGACATCGACCTTGACCATACTCTGACACCGGAAGACTTCGAACATATCGAAAAGGAAATGAAGAAGATCGTCAAGGAAGCGCCGGAAATCGTGCGCTGGGAATCGAGCAGGGAAGACGCGCTCAAATGGGCTGCAGACAATGGCGAAAGCTATAAAACAGAACTGATCGAAAACCTGCCGGAAGACGAAGTCATCTCTTTTTACGGACAGGGCGAATGGGCGGATCTGTGCGCCGGTCCTCATATTATGAGTCCTGCCCAGATCAAGGCTTTCAAGCTGACCAGCCTTGCCGGTGCCTACTGGCATGCGGATGCCAGCAACAAGATGCTGCAGCGTGTTTACGGAGTCGCTTTCCCGAAAAAGTCGGAACTCGATGCTTACCTGACACGTATGGAAGAAGCCAAGAAACGTGACCACAGAAAACTGGGCAAAGAGCTTGACCTGTTCTCCATGCATGAAGAAGGACCGGGATTCCCGTTCTTCCACCCGAAGGGAATGGTGATCCGCAACGAACTGGAAAACTTCTGGCGTGAAGAACACACTAAGGCCGGTTATTCGGAAATCAAAACGCCGATGCTGCTCAACGCAGAACTCTGGCACCGTTCCGGTCACTGGGACAATTATAAGGAAAACATGTACTTCACTGAAATCGACGGTGAAGAATATGCCATCAAGCCGATGAACTGCCCGGGCGGTATGCTCATCTACAAAACACGCAATCACAGCTACCGTGAACTGCCGCTGCGTATGGGCGAACTCGGACATGTCCATCGCCATGAACTGCACGGAGCTCTCCACGGGCTGATGCGTGTCCGTACCTTCACACAGGATGATGCGCATATCTTTATGACAGAAGATCAGATCAAGGACGAAGTCATTGGCGTTATTGACCTGGCAGACAAATTCTACAATCTGTTTGGATTCAAATATAAGGTTGAACTGTCAACCCGTCCGGCCAAGGCTATTGGTTCAGAAGAATCATGGGCAGCGGCTACTGACGCACTCAAAGAAGCACTGGACGAAAAGGGTATTGACTACCAGATTAATCCCGGAGATGGTGCCTTCTACGGTCCGAAAATCGACTTCCACCTGGAAGACAGCATTGGCAGAACCTGGCAGTGCGGCACCATCCAGCTCGACTTCCAGATGCCGGAACGTTTCGACCTGAACTACATCGGCAGCGATGGCGAAAAGCACAGACCGGTTGTCGTTCACAGAACCATTTACGGAAGCATTGAACGTTTCATGGGTATCCTGATCGAACACTATGCCGGCAAGTTCCCGCTGTGGCTCTCACCGGTTCAGGTTCAGCTCATTCCGGTTGCAGAAGCCCACAAGGATTTCGCGTATGACCTGATGAAGGAACTCAAGTCAGCAGGCATCCGTACGGAAATTGACGAACGTGACGAAAAGATCGGTTACCGGATTCGTGAAGCCCAGCTGCAGAAGGTTCCGTACATGCTGGTACTCGGGGACAAGGAAATCGAAAGCGGAAAACTGACAGTCAGAAACCGTGATACCGGCGAACAGAAGCAGATCAGCCGTGAAGATTTCATTACCGAACTGCAGCAGGAAATTGCATCCAAGAGCAGAGAACTGGCTTTATAATAACGGGTGCAGAAAACCGGCTCTATAGCAGGTTCTGAAATACCGCAGCAGGCTCTGGGATAAATACAGGATTCTGAAAACTGTATTAAACTCGTAAATCATGCGGGATCTGAAAATCTGTTTGACAGACTTCCGGATCCTGTGTATAATAGCGAAGTAAACAAAGAAGAAGTCCGCTTCTCACCTGGTTCAGATGGCTGAACGGGTTAATCATGCAGGTCGACAACGACTCGAACAATGCAGGCGGATTTCTCCGCCTGCATTTTTTTATGACTCAATCATGTCAGACAGGCGGAACTGCCGCCTGTAATGAACTATATATTATTCAGGCGAAAGCCATTGCACAGGAGGTAAACGCAATAGCAAAAAAATTTCAGCACGAAATCAACGGACAAATCCGCGACCGTGAACTGCGGGTAATCGGACCGGACGGTAAAATGCTGGGCGTCATGATCAAACGTGAAGCACAGCGCATCGCCGATGAAAACAATCTGGATCTGGTCAAGGTATCACCGAATGCCAAGCCGCCGGTATGCAAAATTCTTGATTACGGCAAGTTCCGTTATGAAGAAGAACGCCGTGCCAAGGAAGCCAAGAAGAATCAGAAGACTGTTATCATCAAGGAAGTCAGAATGTCTGTACGTGTCGAAGAACACGACTTTGCTGTCAAAGCCAAGAACTGCATCAAGTTCCTCGAACAGGGAAACCGGGTTAAGGTTTCTGTCCGTTTCAGAGGGCGTGAAATGGCCTACACAGACAGAGGAAGACAGGTTCTGCTCGATTTCGCAGACCGTGTTTCCGATT
>JBMNSG010000188.1:0-3550 GCA_050945075.1 Eubacteriaceae bacterium
CATCCGTGTCGATGAACGCATGCTGACCAGCGATCCGGATATCTATGCCATCGGCGATGCGGTAGAAAACTTCGATTTTACGACCGGTCAGCCGGTTTACAGCCCGCTGGCCGGACCTGCCAACAAGCAGGGACGTCAGGTCGCGGGCGATATCTGCGGACTTCCCTTTGCCAATACCGGCACCCAGGGAAGCGCTGTCGTCAAGCTCATGGATATGACAGTAGCTGCGACCGGCATCAACGAAAAGACAGCCAGACGGCTGGGACTCGATTACGGTGTTTCCTACACCTTCTCGCCCAGTCATGCCACCTATTATCCGGGTGCCGAACAGATGATGATCAAAACGATCTACGAAAACGGATCGGGAAAGATTCTCGGCGCGCAGATCTCGGGTCTCTCAAAAGTCGACAAGCGGGCACAGGTTTTTGCGACAGCCATCCGTGCCGGCATGACTGCAGACGATCTGACCAGGATTGATCTTACCTACGCCCCGCCCTATGGCTCAGCAAAAGATCCGGTCAATATGGCCGGCTACGTGGTCCAGAATATCCTCAACGGTCTGGTCAGAACCATTCAGTACCAGGATGTAATCAGACTGCCGAGAAACGGAAGTGTCCAGCTTATTGATGTCCGCAATCCGGGCGAATACGAAAAGGGACATATTCCTGATTTTATCAACATTCCGCTGGACTCGATCCGTGACCGCATGGATGAAATTGACAAAGACAAACCGGTTTATGTCACCTGTCAGGTTGGTCTGCGGGGCTATCTGGCCGCCAGAATCCTGATGCAGAACGGCTACGATGTCTGGAATCTGTCAGGTGGCTACCGGATTTACAAGCTCATGGAAGGCTGACGACAGAACGGCGTTACTTTCCGACATCATTAATATACACATCAAAATCGACCTTGCAGTCCGGACAGACTTCCCTGACTGCTTCGTCGATTTTTTTTGTGAGCTCATTCAGGCCCGGGCTCTTAAAGGCAACGGTGACATCGAAATGAACATGCTTCGGCTCCTGTTTCAGTCTGAAGCCGTTCACGTCTTTGGTACCGGGAATCATCAGAACAGCCCGTTTGATCTTCTGCCAGACGTCCTGTACTGCCGGATCCTGGTAGTTCACCGCAACCAGTCCCAGTACCAGATGAATCCCTGTCTGGCTGAGAATTTCCCTTTCCGCTGTATCCATGGCATCAAAGGCTTCTCCGGCATTGACTGTATCCGGCACCTCAACGTTAATGGTTCCGCGTACATTTTCGGGGCCGATGCTGTTAATGATCAGATTGCTGGTATTAATAATGGGCGGACAGGTCAGAATGATCCTGCGGATTTGCGACGCTGTTTCCGGGCTTGCAGGACGTCCGATAATCGAACCGGCAGCATCCATCAGTGACTGAAAGCCGGACCAGATAATCATGATTGATATCGCCAGTCCTGCCCAGCCGTCGATATCCGTATGCCAGAGGATCACTGCCAGGGCTGCAAGAATGGTCAGTGCAGTCGAGAAGGTGTCGTTCAGGGCATCGCGGCCGGAGGCGATCAGTGCGTCCGAATGATATTTACGCCCGTTTTTAATATCGATATGCCACATATAGATCTTGCCCAGAATGGTCAGGATAATAAGCATAATCTGCATCCAGGTAACCGTCGAGAAAACAGGATGCAGGATTCGCTGCCATGAGCTTTTGAAGAATTCATAGCCAGCCAGGATGATGATCACTGAAATCACCAGCGCCGACAGATATTCAATGCGGCCGTAGCCGAGCGGATGTTTCCGGGTAGGCTTCCGTTCGGCCAGTTTGATTCCGGCGACTGTGATGACAGAGCTCACCGCATCTGAGAGGTTGTTCATGGCATCGGTGGTGATGGCCAGCGAATGAGAAGCACTGCCGATGGCGAATTTAACCGCGGCGAAAGCGGCATTCATCAGCACACTCACCCACCCTGTGCGCGCGATGATATGTGCTCTGTCTGCCTGTGTTACTGTCGTGTTGTCATGATCCGGTCCGGAAACGGGTCCGGTTTTGCTGCTTTTTGTCTGGTTATCCATAACTGTCCTCCGGTTATCTTCTGTACATCCGTATTCTCAGTACTATCAGAGTTATACCCGGGACTGGCTGTTTTTGTCCTCAGGGACCACAGGATTATCGAAAAAAATAAATAAAGAAACCGGCCTTTTTATAAAACGGCAGGTCAGTTATTTCCCGCGTTTTACGAAGCCGGTTTCAGATTGCTATTCGATTTTTGTTTCAGAATCAATTGCGGGTCCTGCAGGATCATTCATCGAAAATACTGACGATTTCCCCATCCAGAATCCGGTTGGTGTTTTTAACAGCACAGAAGTTCCCGCACATGCTGCAGGTATCTTCTTTTTCCGGTTTCGATGATTCGCGGTAGCGGCGCGCTTTTTCCGGATCGAGCGAGAGTTCAAACATCTTTTCCCAGTCCAGTGCTTTTCTGGCTCGGGCCATCGCTTTGTCCTGGTCCATGGCACCGGGAACGCCCTTGGCGATATCCGCGGCGTGAGCTGCGATTCTTGCGGCCATAATCCCTTCTTTTACATCGTCCAGATCCGGAAGTCTCAGATGTTCGGCCGGTGTGACGTAGCACAGGAACGAAGCGCCGGAAGATGCGGCAATGGCACCGCCGATGGCTGAGGTGATGTGGTCGTAGCCCGGTGCAATATCGGTGACAATCGGTCCCAGCACATAGAAGGGCGCGCCGTGGCAGATGGTCTGTTCGATCTTCATGTTGGCTGCGATCTGATCAAGCGGCATATGCCCCGGTCCTTCGATCATGACCTGGACATCCTGTTCCCATGCCCGCTTTGTAAGCTTGCCCAGCTGAATCAGTTCTTCAATCTGAATGGCGTCGGTTCCGTCTTCCAGGCAGCCCGGGCGGCAGGCATCCCCCAGGGACAGGGTAACATCGTATTCGCGGCAGATTTCAAGAATTTCATCGAAATGTTCATAGAACGGATTTTCGTTTCCGGTCATTTCCATCCATGCGAAAATAATGGAACCGCCTCTGGAGACGATGTTCATCACTCTGCCGGTTTCCTTGAAGGATTCGACTGTTTTTCTGTTAAGTCCCACATGCAGGGTCATGAAATCCACTCCGTCCTGCGCGTGCATGCGGACAATGTCAATCCATTCATCGGAGGTAATCTGAATGAGCGGTTTGTGATAGTAGACAACCGCATCGTAAATCGGAACGGTTCCGATCATGGCCCCGCAGCGTTCAGTGAGCATTTTCCGGAATTTGCGGGTATCTCCGCAGGAAGACAGATCCATCACGGCATCGGCTCCCATATCTTCTGCCGCATGAACCTTTTGCAGTTCCACTTCCAGATCCGCAGAATCGCGGGATGTTCCCAGATTTACATTGATTTTGGTTTTGAGCTTTGAACCCACTGCACCCGGTTTAATGGAACGGTGGTTTTTATTGCAGGGAATAATGGCAGAACCCTCTGCGATCATCTGGCGGAGCTGTTCAGGCTCGATATTTTCTGCCGCAGCTGCCTGGATCATCTCACTAGTGACGATTCCC
>JBMNSG010000189.1:0-3539 GCA_050945075.1 Eubacteriaceae bacterium
ATCCGTTCCGTTTTTTGATTGCAGTCGCAATTACCATTCGATGTCTGCAACATTGGCCGGATGCGGATTAAGTGTCACACTTTCAGCCTTGCCGTTTTTCATCCGGATTACCCTGTCCCCGATCGGCGTGATCGCTGCATTATGCGTAATCAATACAACGGTCATATTTTCTTCCCGGCATGTTTTCTGGAGCAGCTCCAGAATGGTACGGCCCGTTTTCGAGTCAAGGGCTCCGGTCGGTTCATCACACAGCAGCAGTTTTGGACGCTTGGCCAGCGCTCTGGCAATCGCAACCCGCTGCTGTTCGCCGCCCGAGAGCTGGGAAGGGAAATTATCTTTCCTGTGAGCCAGTCCGACTTTATCCAGAATCTCCGATGAATCCGCAGAGTCCTTACAAACCTGGGCTGCCATTTCGACATTCTCAAGTGCAGTCAGGTTCTGGATCAGATTGTAGAACTGAAAAACAAAGCCGGTATCGAAACGCCGGTATTCAGTCAGCTGCCGCGAACCGAAATTCTCCAGGTGTTCCCCGTCAACGATGATTTCGCCGGAATTGCAGCTGTCCATACCGCCCAGCATGTTCAGCACCGTGGTCTTGCCGGCTCCCGAGGGTCCGACTACCACCACGAATTCTCCTTTGTCAATGTCAAAAGAGATACCATCAGCCGCCGGAATCGTGATTTCTCCAACCTTATAGGTTTTGGTGACATCCCTGAAGCGGATATAGGCTTCACCGCTCTGCAGCGGCTCCTGAGGGGGATTAAAGGCTGCCAAGGACGTCGGCTGCAGGTGCCAGCCATTCCGTTTTTATATCCTCGATTTTACCGGCATCCGCGAGTGCGGCAATCTGCGGATCGAGAGGAATCTGTCCGATAAGCGGAATATGATACTTTTCAACGATTTCGGAAATATGGCTTTCACCAAAAGGATAAAGCTTCTTACCACAGTCGGGACATTCCATCCAGCTCATATTTTCAACAATTCCCAGAATCGGAATTTTCATTTCGTTTGCCATTTTAACTGCTTTTTCGACGATCATCGAAACCAGATCCTGCGGTGTGGTGACAATGATAATCCCGTCTACCGGCATTGACTGGAAAACAGTCAGCGCCACATCCCCTGTTCCCGGAGGCATATCCACAAACAGGTAGTCCTGATACATCCACTGGACATCGGTCCAGAACTGTTTGACGGCTCCGCCGATAATCGGTCCGCGCCAGACAACCGGATCGGTATCGTTGTCGAGCAGCATATTCATGGAAATCATGCTTATGCCGTCCCGGGAAACGCCGGGCAGAATTCCCTGGTCATTCGCCTGTGCTCTTTCTTCAATGCCGAACATCTTCGGGATCGAAGGACCGGTAATATCCGCATCCATAATACCCACAGCGTTGCCGCGGGCTCGCATGGCTACTGCCATTGATGCCGTTACAAGGGATTTGCCTACGCCGCCCTTACCGCTTACAACACCGATTACTTTTCTGACATCACTCCAGGGATGTCCCGCTTTATCGTTAACATTGTCCTGCATTCTTGAAGAACAGTCTGCCCCGCAGCTGCTGCAGTCCTCTGCCGTGCATTTTGCACTCTCGTTTTCGTTCATTTTTCCTCCTGAACTCTATCTGTGATACAGCCGTTTTCCTGTTCGTTTACGGCTTCCCTCACCTGCTGGTAAGCTTTAAGTATTTTATCATGAGTCACCGCTCTGTTGGCAGGACTGGTTGATGGAAGTACAACCGCCTGTATGCCGGTCCGCTCTTCCAGATATTTCTGGTAAAGTCTGCCGGAAGCCTTCCCCGTCGTAAAGACGTGCCGGATTCCGGATTTCTCAAGCAGACGGTCAATCGGATTGACTTCCGCATTTCTGATACTGGCATCATTGGCCCCGACGATGTCGCAGGATGCGATGGTATCCCAGAGGGCAATGTGATGACGGGTCAGGAACGCTTTTTTCTCATCGATCGTGTCCGGAACCGTATCTTCAAAAACCTCTGCCAGCACTTTCCAGAAGCGGTTCTGCGGATGTCCGTAAAAGAATTTCGCTTCGCGTGACTTCGGTGACGGGAATGAACCCAGCATCAGCACTCTGGCATCGTCCGGAACGAACGGCGGTATTTCATGAACCAGATGCTGAGGTTCCGTCCTGGCTGCCATTACCAGACTTCCCTGTGGATCCTGGATTCATCAAAACGATCTTCAGGTTTGGTATAGCGGTTCATTTTTCCGACTCCGATCAGTGCAAATGGCACAATCGTTTCCGGCATCTGAAACAGGCTGCGGACAAAATCAATCCGTTCCTGACTCTGGGCAATGCCAAACCAGTAAGCACCCAGTCCGAGGCTTCTGGCTTCTATGAGCATGTTTTCCGCTGCTGCCGAGCAATCCATCATCCAGGTTTCCGGAAAACGCATTTCTTTTTTATTCCCGGCTATGATGATAATCTCCGGAGTCTGCGCAATATATTTCGCGTAGGTATCCACACCCGACAGCTTTTTCATCATTTCATGATCCGTTACCACCAGGAATTCCCAGGGCTGCTGATTTCCCATGGAGGGTGCCTGCATGGCTGCCCGAAGCAGCTGTTCAGTGTCCTCTGCATCAACCGGAAAGTCCTTAAAGGAACGGCAGCTGGTCCGTTCAAATATTTCTTTCATATTTTGCTCCTGTCTGCCTGCCGGCATTCACCGGAAAGGCCTGTATGTCATATTATAGCAGAATACCCGGAGGCTTTGCGCATAACTCCGCACAGCTTCTTTAAACGAATCCAGTAAATAATGCAGCGTATTTTTGATTGTCTTTATTGCGTAAAGAGACCGTTTCGGGGTATCCTTATATAGAAACAACAGACTGATTTTATGAACTGTCGTTTCACATCGGGACTAAGGGAGAGCAGATCATGGAAGAAAGCAAAGGTTCAATCAATAAAGTCATATTCGGGCAGCGACTCAAACACCTGATGACGAATTACAACGAAACGACTTATTCTCTGTCTGCTAAATTTAATCTCTCGCCTCCGACTATCTCACGGTATACCCGCGGAGAAATGGTTCCTAAAACAACCACCATCCGGACGATGGCAGATTACTTTGACGTCAGCCCGCTCTGGCTTATGGGCAATGACGTATCCATGTATGAAAAAGAACCACTCGACCCGCATACCAGTTTCGATGCACTGGCTCCGGTGACTGTTTTTAAATCGATCAAATATGATCTCCCCGTCTACTCAAACGAAAAATCGGGCATTACCCTGCAGCTGCCTATGGAACAATTAACTGCCTGGGGACCGACGCTGGCTCTGCTTATGCCGGACGACTCAATGGCACCGACTATCGAAGAAGGCGATCAGGTGATTGTCAAGCTGCACACATTCCTGAAATCAGGCGACCTCACAGCGATTCATATCAATCATTCGGATCTGATCGTCAGACGTGTTCTCTTTAATAAAAATCAGGTGATTCTCCAGCCCCACAATCCCGCTTATAATGCGGAGCTGTACAACCTGAAAAAAGACGATATTCAGATTATCGGCTCTGTTATCT
>JBMNSG010000190.1:0-3529 GCA_050945075.1 Eubacteriaceae bacterium
CGAAGATCATTACTTTCCGGGAGATTTCAGGATTCCGCCTGAGTATTTCATTAAAATAACTCTTCTAAAAAAAGAGTCAGTACTCAGAAAGCTGCCAAAACACTGAGTGACCGATTGGTACTTTTCATGAATTGGCAGCTTTCAAGTTGTCAGATTTAATTATTCGCGATATGGGCTGTTGTCTTCTGCAGCAATACTGCCATCTGAATTTTTATTATGATATGAAGATCCATTACCAGAACGTTGAAAAATCAATACATCGGCATCCGGCACTGTTTTTTCCCGTTTCGAATTCTGACTATCCTGCCACTGATAATCACTGTTATCAGCCCACATTTCACACTGATCGATTACGGCTCCGATTGCTTCGTCAAAACCTTCCGGTGGGTATTTATACTTTTTCAGAAGACGCTTGACCATACGTCGCATATTCGCCCGGGCAGATTCCTTCCGCTGCCAGTCAATCGTGCGATTTTTCCGGAGCATGGTGGTCAGTTCGTGAGTCAGTTTGACCAGCTCGTCATTTTTATAAAAATCTTTTAATGCCCGGGGCTTGGTCAATGCATCATAGAAAGCTTTTTCTTCCGGCGTCAGACCGAGAGCCTGACCCTGCTGTTGCATTGACTTGATTTCTTCCGCCATTTCCAGCAGTTCTTTTATAACTTCTTCATTTGTCAGATGTCCGTTATAATAGCTTTTCATGAGCTTCTCCATTTTTTCGGAGAATTTGACAGCCTGCACTTTATTAGTATGCTGATATAACCTGACCTGGTCATTCATCAATCGACGCAGCATTTCCGCTGCGATATTTTTCTGTTTCATCGCAGCTATCTGATTCAGAAACTCCGGATCGAACAGAGAAAATTCATTTCCTGATGCCTTTTCCTGTAAAAAGCTTTCGACGCCTTCACTTTTTATGCTTTCTTTAAGAAGTTCGCTGATCTGTTTGTTGATATCACGAAGTGAAAGAACACTGTCCCCGCTTCCCGTTTTCAGAATTTTCTGCATACCCGAGCGCAGTGCTTCAAAATAAGCCGCTTCTTCCCTGTCATGTTTAGAGACTATGCTTGAGCATAGGGAAAGTGACTGTTTCAACTTATATGCTTCTTCAAGAAAACTTTTTCTTTTCTCTTCCCTCGCTGGAGCCAGCAGATAATTCAAACCGCTGTTATACGCGTCGGTTCGTTTTCTCGGATCATCAGAGAAAAAACTGCTGTAATCAAATCTTTCCATGAAACTCTGACAAATACTGAGCTGAGTCTGGAATTTGTAATATGCCGTGTTGGCAATATCCATATCCCCGAATCTTTCTTTATCCCTGTGCGTGTATTCGTTCATTGCCTCTTTCAAAGCAGAAGCAATGCCGACATAATCCACAATCAGTCCGCCTTCTTTACCGGGATAAACTCTGTTGACGCGGGCAATGGCCTGCATCAGATTCGCACCCTTCATTGGTTTATATACATACATGGTTGAAAGTGACGGGACATCAAAACCTGTGAGCCACATATCAACTACAATTGCGATTTTAAAAGGAGAATCATCATCCTTAAATGATTTTTCCAATTCCCGTTTATGTTCATTAGTACCAATGATCTCTTTCCATTCTTCAGGATCATTATTGGTACCGGTCATGACGACGTTAACCTTTTCTTTCCAGGCAGGCCGCAGTTCAAGCAGTCTTTTGTAAATTTTAATGGCAATGGGCCTGCTGTAGGCAACAACCAGCGCTTTTCCGCTGAGCAGATCTTCCCTGTTGTTTTCATAATGGCTGATGATATCTTCACAGAGTGAATCGATCGTTTCCTGGTTGCCCAGAATGCTTTCCATCTGCCCCAGCATCCGTTTGCTTCTCTCAATCGATTCAGGATTCGACTGATTCGCAAGTCTCTCGTATTCCGTATCAATCTGATTCAGTGTTTTCTGATTCAGGTTAAGCTTGATCACCCGGCTTTCATAATAAACCGGTAATGTAGCTTTATCTGCCACCGACTGTGTCATATCGTAGACATCGACGTAATCTCCGAAAACAGCCCGAGTGTTGCGGTCTTTTACGGATAATGGTGTTCCGGTAAAGCCGATAAAGGTTGCATTAGGCAGAGCTTCTCTGATCAGCTGGGCTATTCCCAATTTTTTATTTACTGAAACGGCGTTTCTTCCATCATTTGATATTATTTCAGTTTTATATTCGAATCCATACTGTCCGCGATGGGCTTCATCACACATCACAACAATATTGCTTCGTTTTGAAAGCGGTCGGTTTCCCTCTTCAAACTTGAACATTGTTGTAAAGACAATCCCGTTAGCCTGTCTGTCCTGGAGAAGTTTTACAAGATTTTCCTTGCTTTCCGCCTGGACCGGCCGCTGCCTGAGAAATTTCTCGCATTTACAGAACAATCCATAAAGCTGATTATCCAGATTAATCCGGTCTGTCATGACAACTATAGTCGGTGAATTCAGAGTCTTCTGCAGCAGATGAGCATAAAAAACCATAGACAGCGATTTGCCGCTCCCCTGTGTGTGCCAGAAAACACCACCGCGATGGTCTGTTTTTACAGCGCGTTCCGCTCTTTTGATAGCTTCCGTCACAGCAAAATACTGATGATATCCAGCCAGAATCTTAACAGGTTCTTCTCCGGATTCGTATAAAATAAAATTCTGCAGAATATCCAGAAAGCGTCTGTGGTCAAACAGTCCTTCATAAAAAATACTGTAATCCAGCCATGATGAATCAGAGTATGTACCGTCCTTCGATTTCCAGTCCATAAATCGATCTTCCGGCGAAGTAATTGTACCTGCTTTGTTCTGGATCATATCGCTGATGACGCATACCTGATTATAGTAAAACAAAGCGGGAATGCTCTTCATATAGTTGCGAAGCTGTCGATATGCATTCTCGGTTGTAGCATCCTCTTTCGCCGGATTCTTCAGTTCCATGACAACTACAGGGAATCCGTTGATGTATAACAAAACATCAGGTCTTTTTTTCTCCCTGCCTACAACAGTAAGCTGATTAACTACTTTAAAGATGTTGGCATCTGCGTTATCAAAATCCACCAGACGAACCAGACAATTCTCTTCCTTGTCTTTTACATAACAGCGTACAGGAATACCGTTTTGAAAATAATCTGTAAAGGTAACATTTTTCTGGAGAAAACCGATTCCTTCAGGATCACTTACTTTTGTAATTGCTTCCTGAACGGCTTCCCCGGGGAGATTTTTGTTAATACGTGTTAATCCCGTATGTAAATCGTCCATGAGCAGCGGATTGGACAGATCAAAATGATCTTTCAAATCCGGTGCATAAAGATGTTTCCATCCCAGATCTTTCAGTAGTGATACAACAGTATTTTCAAAATCAGATTCTTTATATGTAGGCATGCTCTTTATCCTGACCGTTAAAATTTACAGCTTTATTAATACTAATCATACTGATTTCTTAAGTAAAACACAATTCGCTTTTCGCTGTATGACCTTTTATAGGCAAAAATTTCCGAATTGTGGGGTGGTTAAATAGGTAAACGATAAT
>JBMNSG010000191.1:0-3512 GCA_050945075.1 Eubacteriaceae bacterium
AATTTGTTCTGATGATTATGGACAGAGGTCTGCAACTGTCTCTAGATCCTTCCCACCAGCAGCAGTTCCGCCAGTCCGTAATAGGCAACCACTGCCACCAGGTCGTTAATCGTAGTGATAAGCGGTCCGGAAGCAACAGCCGGGTCAATCTTGATTTTATGAAAGAAGATCGGGGTGATGGTCCCGACAAAGCTGGAGATGATCATGGCCAGAAACAAAGCCAGACCCACACAGCCTGAAATCTGGAACGAAGCTGCCCAGGCGTAAGCCTTGAACAGATGCAGATACAGGCCGACGCAGAGAAACGCCATGCTCCCGAGCAGCAGCCCGTTAGTGCCGCCAATTTGCATTTCTTTCCATACGAATTTTGCTTTTTCACGGCCCGATACATTTTCGTCCATCAGCACACGGATCGTGACAGCCAGGGACTGGGTGCCGACATTTCCTGCCATATCCAGAATCAGTGACTGGAAGCACATGATAATGGCGATGGAAGCCACCACCGATTCGAACATCCCCACCACGCTGGAGACGCCCATTCCCAGAAACAGCAGCAGAATCAGCCAGGGCATGCGCTTTTTCACACTGTCGCCCAGCGTTTCATTCAGGTCTTCTTCGGCGGTCAAACCAGCCAGCTTGGCGTAGTCATCCCCCATTTCATCATCGACCGCTTCGACGACGTCCTGCGATGTCAGAATACCGATAATCTCGTCTGCTTCGTTTAATACCGGGATTGAATCTTCCCCGTAATCCTTCAGGTCTTCGATGGTGTCGGTAATGGTTTCAGTAGCCTGTATGCTCGGGTAATTCCGGCTGATGATTTTGTTCAGGGGTTCGTACTGCCTGGCGATGATCAGATCCCTCAGGTCGATGGCCCCGTAATACTTATTCTGATTGTCTACCACATAGATGATGTTGATGTTGTCATTTTCCTTGGCCTGGCTGACCATAGACTTCATCGCTTCCTTGATGGTGTCTGAAGAACTGACGGTGACGAAATTGGTCGTCATCATACTCCCGATTTCATCATCGCTGTAGGAGCTGATGAGCCTGATATCGTCAGAAGCCTCGTGATCCATCAAGTCGATCAGCTTTTCCTTCTTTTCGATATTGTCGATGTCTTCCAGGGCATCGACCGCATCATCCGCGTCCATGTTTTCCAGAACATCCGCCGCCTGGTCCAGAGACAGCTCGTTCAGGTATTCTGAAACATCTTCTATATAGGTAAAGATTTTCGAAACTTTTTCAATTCCGAGTACGCCGTACAGTTTTTTTCGCTCCTCAGGAGTCAGTTCCGTCAGTGCATCGGCAATATCATTCTCGTGATAATCGTTGAGTGCTTCCCGAATCTGTTCATCCGGTTTTCCGCTGTCAATGATCTGCATGATCTGCTGGGTTGTGCTGCGTTCTGCCTGGTCTTTATTATCCATTTTCCGTCTCCGAGGTCTGTTGAGTACAGTCATTCCGTACGAATCAAAAATCCTGATTCAGAATGAGTTGCTCAATTATTCAAAACTGATTCGCCGCATCCTGCATGCAGCAGGTTGTCGTTTAAACAGTCTTTTACCTTATAACTTTAATATTTATTAAGCGGATTTTCAAAATATTTATTGTTAAAAGCAGAATAGAAACAGGAAAAACTGATTCAGGCAGCCTCTGGCGATGCGAATTCACCCTTTTAAAAGCCAGGCCCTGCCAGTCAGATCATTTTTTCCATAAGGCAGAATGTACCCTTCCTCCAATGTGTTTCTCCGACGATGGAAAAGCCCAGGCTTTTGTACAACTGCAGCGACCACGGATTTCCGGAGAAGCTGTCAAGGCGCACCGATTTGATCTCCGGACCAGCGAGATGTTCCAGAATATATTCCATTGCCTTCCGTCCGATCCCGAGGTTCTGGTATTCCGGAGCAACACATAACCGGTGAACCGTCAGAAATGGAGTGGAATGCGCCGACCATCGTCCATTCCGATAATCCTTGTCGCAGAGATCGTTGCAGGTGAAAATGACCGTAATCCTGCCGTCAATCTTCCCGGTGTAAAGGGTCCTGTTGCGGAGATCCGGCAGCACGTCCTCCACAGCCGGATAGATCTCATCCCACTGGTCAATCTGTTGGGCCTGCATGTTACAGACTGCCTGTCTGATGAGCGCCATGATTTCCTGCAGATCTGACTCCCGGGCCCTGCTGAATTTTAGTTTGTCCATGACAGCCATGCTAACGTAAACAGGCCCCTGAAGATATACTGACTTTCAGAAGTTATATGCTCTAACTCGTCAGTTGCAGGACGGCATGAATTTATCTCCAGCTTTTTCACTCAATTGAGGCGGGATCTTCTATTTTTTTCGTATACCAACATTTTGGATACCTCGAACATCCGTAAAAAGCAGTACCAGCTCTTTTTCCTTTCTTCGCAACACGCTCCACCAGCTCCGCCCCGCATCTCGGGCAGAGCATTTTTTCACTCTCTCCCTGACTGTTTTCCTCACCGCTTCTCAGATTCTCGGAATAGCTCGAGATGTTTTCAGGTTCTCCATCCGTCACCGTAATCCTGTATCCACTTTCCGGTTCGGCAATGAACTGTTCCGATTCGATTACTTCCAGTAACAGCTCTGCCACTTCCTGCATCGGATCTTTTACAGGAATTGGCCCGGCAGTTTCTAAAACAGGCAATTCAGGCTCCAGGATCGCTGTTCCTGAATCTACGATCACTTTTTCAGGCTCTGAGATCGCTGCTTCAGATTCCAAAGTCTGTTTATTAACCGCCAGCACTGTTTCCGCTGCATCTTTCTTTTGATACCTTCTGTTAATCCGTTCATTATGTTCCTGCTTAACTGTTTCATCCACCTGTGTCAGTGGTTTCAGCTTTGCATACAGTTCTTTTACTTCTGCAGACGTAAGTGAGTTCTCCGTCGTTTTCCATATCTTACGGATGACAGCATTCGTTGTTTCTCTCTGGAAAACATAAACATCCGGGCAATGAACATCGATTTTCTTGAGTGTACATCTTTCTGAAAATATAATCAGCGAATAGCAGGGTATCTCCATATCCAGATAGCGTTTCAGCCATTTTATATGGGTCGCATTTTGTTTGACGGGATTGTACATTTTGTTTTTCACGCGGTTCGGCAGCATTACCGTCCAGAACGGGCCATTCTCATCACCAAAAATCCAGCCGGAATAATTCTTGCTTTCAATCACAAAAATCCCTTTTCTGGTAATGAATAGCAGATCGATTTCTGTGGTTCCGCGTTTACCTTTTGGAACATAGACATTACGCAGAACTTTTCCTCTTTTTCCGGTCAGCCGGGCTATGTTCAATTTGCGGTGAATCAGCTTTTCACCGTGCCTGCCTTTATACTCTGCATCAAAAACATTTTCCATAATCTGTTCCAGGAAACTCTTCCCCATTTTTCGACTCCTCTTCAATGTAATAAACGTTTACTACAGAACCATTTTGTCAGAGTCCGTTTTATTGTCCTTGACTTTTCAGATTCAGTGAAAAGTCGTGAAATG
>JBMNSG010000192.1:0-3481 GCA_050945075.1 Eubacteriaceae bacterium
GAAAAAATCAGATAAGGTGCCGCCTTTCCGGTTCCGCGGTATTTGTCGAGCATCGAGATTCCGTAAAACAAATGCCTGGCATTGACCAGCAGCGTCATGAGTGCCGTGGAAATGAGCGATGCGCCGCCTGTCAGCAGGTCTACAGCAACAAACTGCATTGACCCGGCGTAAATAACGGTACTCATAAGCAGAGCCCACCAGAAACTGAACCCTTTATCAGCCATCAGAATACCGAAAGCGGCGCCCAGGACCAGATATCCGGCCATCACCGGAATACTGGCTTCGAAGGCCTTTCTGAATGTATAATGCCCGGTATCACCGGACTGCAGATTTTCATGTTGTTTTTTCACAAATTGTCAGTACACTTCCTGAAGTTTTCATTCAGAATATCACTTTTTGTTCATTTATGTATAATTTAATCAGAGACCTGACATAAACGCCCATATGTTATAATGCATTTACTTGCAATCCCGGGCCTGTACCAAAACCGGATCAGAATCCGGGATCGGAAAGAGGTAAATGAAATTCACTACAGGATCAAACATACTGTTTTCTGCTCACTGATGTTCTGTCTGTCTGCCATTCTGCTGCTGACCGGATGTTCGTCTCAAGCCGCAACGTCTGCCGCAAACACTTCAAATACTGACAACAGCAAGCCTTACACCTTTGTCTGGATGACAGATACACAGAAGTATACGGCTTCCAACCCGGATATATTCTATTCCATGACTGACTGGATTGTTGACAATAAAGATCGGGAAAATATCAAAATGGTTATCCACACCGGTGATATTACGGATGATGTCAGCGATAAAAAGCAGTGGAAAGTCGCAGAAAAAGCTATTTTCAAGTTGGATGGCGTCGTCCCCTACAGTCTGCTCTCCGGAAACCATGATGTATCCTGGAACCTTCCCGCTTCGGACTATACCAATTTCCTGAGTTATTTCGGCAAAGACCGCATTGATGAAGATCAGGCAGAAATTATCTGGTATAAAGACGGAAAATCCAGGGCACAGCTGCTCAATGTCGGCGATACCAAATACATCATTCTGGCGCTTGGCTGGGATGCCGGCTCCGGGACCATTTCCTGGGCGGATAAAATACTGACGCAATACCAGGACCGGATCGCGATTCTGACAACACATGATTACATGAATGCCGACGGTTCTTTAAGCGACAACGGCAATACGCTGTACAGTGCGCTGGTCAAACCACATACCAATGTACACCTGGTGCTGTGCGGCCATAACCATAACGCCGCCCGGAATATTGCAGAGATTGATGACAACGGAGACGGCACCACCGACCGCACTGTTTACCAGCTCATTGCCGATTATCAGGCAGAGGAAAACGGCGGAAACGGATTTATGCGTCTGCTGTCAATCGATGAAAAAAATAAGGTCATCAATATCAAAACCTATTCACCTTATACAAAAACCTGGAACTGCTTTGACAAGGATGCGGATGAATTTACGATTCCCATCGATGACTGGTTTTCCGGAATCAGCCAGTAAAAAAGGACATCCCGCGATTTCTTTTCGCGTGATGTCCTTTTCTTATATCTGCCGGTACAGTCTGCAGGAGATAACGAGGGGGACGTTATCTGACCGCTGCAAACAGATCGTTCAGTGCTTCACTCATAGTCGGGTGTGTATAGATATTGTCCCGGAGAACCGTGTAGGGAATGCCGGCATCCATCGCCAGTTTGATCAGATTGATCATTTCCTGTGATTCGGCACAATAAAGGTGAACGCCCAGAATCTGATCATTATCCCCATTGATAATGGCTTTTAACAGCCCCTGAGGCTTTCTCATGACATTCGCCTTGGGAATTGCCGCTGCCGGCAGCAGTGCTGTTTTCACTGCATAGCCCTTTTCCACTGCTTCGTCTTCTGTCATTCCAACCCGTGACATAGGCGGATCGATGAAAACCGTGTACGGAATTTCTCCGCGGTTGTCCGTATTTCTGTCTTCATGGCCGAGCAGCTGATCTTTGACAATGCGGCTGTCATCAAGAGAAACATAGGTAAACTGCAGTCCTCCGGCGACATCACCCATGGCCCAGATATGCGGAACCGAAGTTCTCAGGTATTCATCCGTCTTCACGGCTCCTCTGCCATTGAGTTCAACCCCGGCATTTTCCGGCTTCAATCCTGCCAGCGCCGGTCTTCTGCCGGTCGCCACCAGAACGGCATCAGCTGTAAGTGTCTGTACACCGTCCGGACCTTCAATATCAACCTGCGCCTGCTCACCGGTATCCCGTACAGCTCTGGTCTTGGTATTCTTGAGGATGCGGATACCACGCGCTTTCATATCCTTGAAAACTTCGTCGGCAATCTGCCGGTCTTCTCTGGGGATAAACAGATCCCCGTCCTGGATAATGGTGACGTCAGATCCAAAATTGTTGTAGTAGGAAGCAAATTCAAGGCCGATGTATCCGCCGCCGATAATAACCATCTGCTGCGGCAGTGCGTCCCGTTCCATCATTGAGTCACTGGTATACACATGAGGATTTCCCTTCACGCCTTCAATGGGCGGGATAAACGGAACCGAACCGGTGTTGATGAAAATCCGTTCTCCGCGAATCTGTTCGCTGCTGCCATCGGCATGGCGGACTTCAACCGTATGATCATCGACAAAGGAGGCTTCACCGTCAATCACCTGTACACCGGAAGAAACTGCCTTGTTGTAATTCTTCTGACGCAGCTTCCCGACCAGCGCGCGTTTTTCGGCAACAGCCTGTGTATAACGGCCGGCCTTTTCTGCAAATCCTCCGCCTATCGCTTTGGAAAGTCTGGCACTGTGTTCCAGGGTTTTGGTCGGAATGCAGGCAATATTAATGCAGGTTCCGCCATACATCTGCGGTGAACGTTCGATCAGAACTGTATCCTGTCCGGCTGATGCCAGCGCGCCGCCCAGAGTTTTTCCGCCTTTGCCGAATCCGATGATGATGTTTTCTACCTGTTTCATGTCCTTCTCCCTTTATTTACGTTGTTTATCTCTCTTGTTTTATGCCGGATGCGTATACTTGTTGTCAGGAGTCGTTTCCGAATATCTGTCTGCCGATGTCTGCGATCGTCTTGTCTTTGAGTTTTTTTCTGCAGGTCTCGTCCAGATCATCCAGAATATCATCCATAATGGCTCCCATGCCTGATGAAACCAGACACTCCTTCTCGACATCACCGCTCTGCCAGCTGGCCGATACAAAATGAGTATCCAGCGCATCTGCAATGTTTTCCAGGCTGATATCGCCGGCCGCCTCATTCAGACTGTAGCCGCCATCATGACCGCTGCGGGTCTCAACCAGTCCGGCTTTTGCCAGTTTCCCCATAACCCGGCGGATTCTGACGCGGTTGGTGCAGATATTATCCGCCAGTTCTTCACTCGAGAGCATACATTTCTTATGGTCCAGATAGACCAGCGCATGAACGCCCACACAGAAATCACTGTTCATTATCTTCTCGTTTTCTCTGATTCGCCT
>JBMNSG010000193.1:0-3428 GCA_050945075.1 Eubacteriaceae bacterium
TTTAAGACATCATCCCCGAGACGGATCCCGACTTCAGTGCCCTTGTCCGTTTTCTTCCTGTGAATTTTTGAAAAAGCTTCATGCCACTCAATATCGACTGTTTCAACGGGCAGACCGCTGTATTTTTCTTCCTTGAGATTTCCGAGAATCTTCTCACACAGCATGCATCTTTCTCCTTACCATAATCCCAGCATCAGCAGGACGCCCGGTATCCAGGCGGTGACGATGCCTTCAAAAACCTGCAGCCAGGGTGTGAATTTCCCCAGTGATTTGCCGCAGATGTCTTCCACAAATGAGGTTCCCCAGAGGATCGCCCATAAGTACCAGATCACAGCCCAGCGCCAGTCCGGCGTGATGCCCCACTGCGGAATACCGATAAAGCCTTCCATGGTTCCGAAAACCAGCGCGTTAATCGCGACAAAAGTCGAGAACCAGGAGAAGGGCTTGGAGTTCAGGTCAAAGATATTATTGACGCCGACAAACAGGTAGGTAAAACCGAACAGCAGCCCGGTTCCGGCGGCATAGTAATTGCCCTGGGCCAGGTTTACAAAATTAATGTAAAGTGACAGACCTCCGGTAAAAAAGTTCATAATCGCGGCCGACTTCTTGTCGATTCCGCTTAGTGTGCAGACCCCGTTGTTGATCAGCACGATTCCTACGAATAACAGGCATACGCCAAGCATAGGTTCTCTCCTTTATTGTTTCTTTATTTACTTCTTTTCTTAATTAACTTGTTTCCTTAAATGAATTTGTTTCCTTACTTGCTTCTGCAGCCTGTTTAGAACAGATTGTAGAGCTGAGTCAGCGGCAGCTTTTCTGCCGGTTTGGACGTAATGCTTTCGCCGTCCGCTTTAACTTCATAGGTTTCCGGATCCACCGTAATCTTCGGTGTCTTGTCATTGAAAACCATGTCCTTCTTGCCGATGTTGCGGCAGTTTCTGACAGGAACTACCGTTTTGTCCAGCTCATATTTTTCCGGAATTCCGGCTTCCACTGCTGCTTTTGACATGAAGCTCAGGCAGGCCTTGTTTCTGGCTTTGCCGTGTGCAGCAAACATATGCTGGTACATAACCGGTTCAGTTGTCGGGATCGAGGCATTGGCATCCCCCATCTTGGAGGCAATAATCATGCCGCCTTTGATGACCATGTCCGGCTTGATTCCGAAGAATGCCGGATTCCACAGCACCAGGTCCGCCAGTTTTCCGGGTTCCACTGATCCCACGTATTCGGAAATCCCGTGCGTAATAGCCGGGTTGATCGTATATTTGGAAATGTAGCGCTTGGCTCTGAAATTGTCGTTTCCGTGACCGTAGTCTTCCGGCAGTTCCCCGCGTTCGTCCTTCATCTTGCTGGCTGTCTGCCAGGTACGGGTGATGACTTCGCCAATCCGTCCCATTGCCTGGGAGTCGGAGCTCATCATGCTGAAAACGCCCATATCGTGGAGGACATCTTCTGCAGCGATGGTTTCCGGACGGATACGTGAATCCGCAAAAGCGACGTCTTCCGGAATCTTGTTGTCCAGATGATGGCAGACCATAAGCATGTCCAGATGTTCGTCCAGTGTGTTCATCGTGAACGGCATGGTCGGGTTGGTGGATGACGGCAGTACATTCGGGATTGAAGCTGCCTTGATGATGTCCGGTGCGTGTCCGCCGCCAGCTCCTTCCGTATGGTAGGTATGGATGGTACGTCCGGCAATGGCGTCGATGGTGTCTTCGACACAGCCGCCTTCGTTAAGGGTATCGGTATGGATAGCAACCTGGACATCATATTCGTCCGCTACGTTCAGGCAGTGATCGATAGCTGCCGGTGTGGAACCGAAGTCTTCATGAAGCTTGAGTCCCATGGCCCCTGCTTCCACCTGTTCTGCCAGTGCCTTTTCGTCCGAGCAGTTGCCTTTTCCGAGGAAGCCCAGATTCATCGGGTATTCTTCTGCCGCCCGGTACATCATTTCAAGATTCCAGGGACCCGGTGTACAGGTGGTGGCGTTGGTGCCATCTGCCGGTCCGGTCCCGCCGCCGATCATGGTGGTGACTCCGGAGTACAGTGCACAGTCAATCTGCTGCGGGCAGATAAAGTGGATATGGGTATCGATGCCGCCTGCAGTGATGATCAGTCCTTCCCCGGCCAGCGCTTCAGTGGATGCGCCAACAGTCAGGCCCGGTGTGACACCGTCCATGATACCCGGGTTGCCGGCCTTGCCGATGCCCTTGATCTTCCCGTCTTTTATGCCGATGTCTGCCTTGATGACACCGGTATAATCCAGAATCAGCGCATTGGTAATGACCAGATCCAGATCACCGTCAGCACTGGTGGTCGTAACCGACTGGCCCATGCCGTCACGGATGGTCTTGCCGCCGCCAAATTTGACTTCATCCCCGTAATGGGTATAGTCTTTTTCGACTTCGATTACCAGATCCGTATCTGCCAGGCGGACCTTGTCGCCGACTGTCGGACCGTACATCATCGTATATTTGTCACCTGATATTTTTACACTCATCTGCTGTCCTCCTACATGAAGCCCTTCAGTTTTGCCTTTTCAAGCGCTGCCGCCTTGTTTACTTCGGATACCTGTCCTCTGCACAGATCGTTCAGGCCGAACACTCTGCCGGTTCCGCCCATAGCGGTAAGCTGCACTTCCTTTTCTTCACCCGGTTCAAAACGGACCGAGGTTCCTGACGGTATATCCAGATGGAAGCCGTAGGCTTTTTCTCTGTCAAATTTCAGGCAGCGGTTCACTTCGAAAAAATGATAATGGGAACCAACCTGAACCGGACGGTCACCGACATTGGCAACTGTTACCGTAACGGTATCTTTCCCGGCATTAAGCTCGATTTCTTCGTTATATGAAACAATTTCACCGATTTTCACTGATCTTATCTCCTTGTCCTGACTGATGTACGCTGTAAAATCCCGGCAGCTTCGCCTTTGAATTTCATGCTGATGTAATCCAAAATTGCAGGCTGATGTACCCTAAATTCTCCAGCTGATGCAATCTGAAATTCCTCGCTGGCGTACTTCGAAATCTCTTACTGAATCGGATTATGAACGGTCACCAGCTTGGTGCCATCCGGAAAAGTCGCTTCCACCTGCACTTCATGAACCATATCTGAAACACCGTCCATGCAGTCTTCTGCAGACAGAATCTGTTTGCCCAGCTGCATCAGTTCTACAACCGGCTTGCCGTCACGGGCCATTTCCAGCAGCTCTGAGCTGATCAGCGCCACCGATTCCACGTAATTGAGCTTTACACCGCGTTCTTTTCTCTGCTTCGCCAGTTCCCCGGCTACATGAAGCAACAGTTTTTCCTGTTCCTTTGGATTCAGTCTCATTCTAAAACCTCCGTTTTCTGAGCTGGATTAATAATTCAAACTGTTTTTTACGCATAAAAAAACAGACAATCCGCCCTGTATTGCGACGTCATTGTC
>JBMNSG010000194.1:0-3399 GCA_050945075.1 Eubacteriaceae bacterium
CACTTTTGGCATTGTCGCCAGCATTTTTCTTGCTGCTGCGGCTTTTTCCTTCGTCTGGCTCTGGTTCACTGCTTTTCTCCTTATTTTTCAGCAATCGCTTCTATTTCACAAAGCACACCCTTCGGCAGTTCACGAACTGCCACGCAGCTGCGGGCAGGTTTGGAGATAAAGAAACGGGCGTAAACTTCATTGAACACTGCGAAGTCACTCATATCTGCCAGGAAGCAGGTCGTTTTAAAGACCTTATCAAAGCCGGAACCAGCAGCTTCAAGGATAGCGCCGACATTTTTACAGCTTTGTTCGGCCTGGCCAGCAATATCTGCCGGAACCAGCCCGGTTTCCGGATCCACCGGAATCTGACCGGAGGTATAGACAATCCCATTTACTTCGTATCCCTGAGAATACGGTCCGATTGCTCCTGGTGCTTTACTGGTGTTTAATACGTTCATTATTTCCCCTTTGTTCTATATATATTTGATCTCCCTGAATGATCAATCCGGGAGATTCAAAATCAAATCAAATGTCCGCAGCAGATTAATTGTTTCCCTGTTCTGCGCAGACGGTTTCCGGCTGTGCTGCTTCCTTTTCTTTTTTTACAGCATCAACCAGCCAGTTCTTCCCTTCGATCAGGCGGGTAATGATCATGGAGGCAATGGTGTCACCTGAAGAATTCAGGCAGGTGGCAGCAGGGTCAACCAGGAATCCGATGGTAGCGATAAGCGGAAATGCTTCGGATGGGAAGCCAAACAGGCTTACGATCAGCATTTCACCAACCAGGCCGCCGCCCGGTGCTCCGGAAAGGACAAACGCACTGAGGATGGATACGACTATTGCCATCAGATAAGTCCCGATTCCGGTAAATGGCATATGAAAGATTCCGAACAGGAATGCGATTTTGGTAATTGAAGACAGAACCGAGCCATCCATATGCATGGTTGCGCCCATTGGCAGGACAATGTTGTAAACATCTTCCGGAACGCCTATTTTTTCACATGCTTCCATATTAACCGGCAGTGTCGCCACCGAACTCTGGGTTGCAAACGCCGTGATAGCCGGATTGAGAATGTTTTCCTTCATCCGTTTCACGCCCAGTTTTCCACCTGCAAAATATGCGTAAAGCGGATAAAACACCAGGCCGTAAACCAGACACATCGGATAATAAATCAGCAGTGTACGTCCGTAATCTGTGATCAGGTCAGGTCCGAGGGTGCCGATCAGGTTGGCAAAATAACATCCGAGACCAATCGGAGCCAGTTTCATAATCATAGCTACAATTTTCATAATGATGTCGTTAAGATTGGTCAGAAGTTTTCCTACAGGACTTTCTTCACCACCGCAGGAGGCAATGGCAAGTCCGGTTACAATGGCTGCAATAATGATTGGAAGCATATTCTGTCTGCTGAACAGACCACTGAAATCATCGACCGTAAACATGCTCACGATCATATCGCTGACACTCTGTGTCTGACTGACGTCAGAGCTCTGAAGCGTTACAGTGGTTCCCGCTGCCGGCGGCCAGATATTAACGACGATCAGTACCAGAATAGCCGCAAAGATACCCGTCACAATGAATGTGCCGATCATACTGCCCAGAATCTTTCCCAGGCGTTTCATATTGAGCATGCTGCCTACGGCATTGGCTATCGAGACAAACACCATCGGCACAACTACTGTAAACATCAGGTTGATAAAAATGGTTCCGACCGGTTCGAGTACTGTGGCTTTTTCCCCGAATATGACACCTACGATAGCACCGATAATAATGCCGCCCAGGAGCATCAGCGGCTCTTTGTAATTTTTCCACAGATTAACTTTTTGCAATGTCTTTTCCATGTGATTATCCCTTTATCCTTCGTTTTCCTGTTCTGTCTGCAGTGCATTCACTGCCTGTTCCAGCTGTTTTAACGCCTGTTCCAGCACCGAACGCGGACAGGCTGCATTAAGTCTCATGTAGCCGTTCAGGCTCCGGCCGAAAGTATATCCTTCGTTAAGCCCCAGTCCGGCTTTTTCAATCATAAACTTTCTCAGTTCTGCATTGGTCATGCCCAGATCTCTGCAATCCAGCCAGACAAGATAAGTGGCATCCGGAACTGTCGGCTTGATCTGCGGTATGTATTTGTCACAGTAAGCTTTAATAAAATCGAAATTGTCTGACAGATACGGCAGCAGCTGATCGAGCCACTCTTCTCCTTCACGGTAAGCTGCTTCCATGGCTACTGAACTGAAAGCGTTGTTTCTGGCAATATCCAGAGCTTTCCAGAAACGGTCAAATTTCTGTTTCTTATCCTGATCCGGGAAAAGGATCACTGCCGACTGCAGGCCCGCCAGATTAAAGGTTTTTGAAACCGACAGACAGGTTATTACATGATCTGCAATCTCTTTGGAAAGTTTTGCTGTCGGCGTATGCTTCTTGCCATGAAAAATCAGATCCGAGTGAATTTCATCAGAAACGATCAAAACATTGTTGGCAATGCAGATCTCTGCCATTTTCCGAAGTTCTTCAGGTGTCCAGACAATCCCCAGCGGATTGTGCGGATTACAGAGAAGGAACAGACTGCTTTCTGCTGCCTTCTTTTCAAAATCATCAAAATCGATGTGCCATTTTCCGTTCTCTTCGACCAGTTTGTTTTCAATAACGGTTCTGTCCCAGGCTTCTGCCACGTCATAAAACTCTGAATAAACCGGCGTCTGAATGAGCACGCTCTGATCCGGTTCTGTAAAATTTCTGACAATCGAGGATAATGACGGAACCACGCCCAGACTCCAGCTCATCAGCGAAGTGTCGACATCCCAGTCATTGCGCCTCTTCTCCCAGTCCTTTACGGCCTGGAGATAACTGTCCGGGCGGCTGGTATATCCCCAGATCCCTTCTTTTGCTTTCTTTTCACAAGCATCAATAATCGGCTGGGCAGTCTTGAAATCCATATCGGCAATCCAGAGGGGAATTACATCCTCTGTTCCGAATTTCTTTTTCCGTTCATCGTATTTCGCTGCTCTGTTTCCAGTGCGGTCTGTGATTAAATCAAAATCGTATTTCATATTAATGTGCCTGCCCGATCTGTCTGTTGAATCCCGTTGTTCTGTCTGCTTGTTTCACAATCGTTTACCTGCTCCCGGGTTCTATCTGTTACCGGCCTTTCTTTGTTTGAATGATTCTGTCTGTTCTGATACAGCTTTCTTTCCGGTTATCTTTTAATTAAGCAAAGAACGTGCCAGTCCTGATCAGTGTTGTTTTGATCGCTCATCCGATGAATTTTCTCTTATTTCATGGAATTATTTATCAAAGCAGTCCTGATTCGCCTGATTTTTCTTCATTTAACCAATTGTATTGTCCATTTAAACCAATACAACCATTTTAACCATAATATCTGTTTCAGACAGATACTCATCTTTACTCAT
>JBMNSG010000195.1:0-3320 GCA_050945075.1 Eubacteriaceae bacterium
TCAGGCTCAAGCTTCCGGCAAACAGAGAAATCAGCTTTGAAGATGCTGTCAGAGGGACAGTTACCATTAATACCAGTGATCTGGATGACCAGGTTCTGATCAAGGCGGATGGATTCCCGACGTATCATTTTGCAGTTGTCTGCGATGATCACGATATGGAAATCACGCATGTGATCCGCGGTGAGGAATGGCTGCCGTCAACACCAAAGCATGTCTATCTGTATGAATTACTGGGCTGGGAAAAGCCCTGCTATGTTCACCTGCCAAATATTCTTAATGAAGATCATAAAAAGCTGTCGAAACGTCAGGGAGATGTTTCAGTAGCAGACTTCTTTAATAAGGGCTACCTGCCGGAAGCGTTGATTAATTATCTGGCGCTGCTGGGGTGGAGTCCGGAAGGCGATCAGGAAATCTTTTCGCTGGAAGAGCTCACAGAAGCTTTTGAAATCGAAAGGGTGAACAAATCAGGCGCCGTTTTTGATCGCAGCAAGCTTAACTGGATGAACAGTCAGTATATTAAGAAGATGGAACCTGAAGCACTGATGCAGGCTCTAAAACCGTTCCTGGACAAGGACGGAATCACGCTTGACGAAGACCGTCTGAAAACAGTTGTGCCTGTACTTCAGGAACGTATTGAATATTTTGCTCAGGCGCCTGAAATTATCGAAGAAATGCTGAGAAACGATTTTATTCCGGAAACGGAAGAAGAAAGAGAAATTCTCAGCGCGCCGCAGACTCCGATTTTAAGAAAAGCACTTATAGAAAAATTCACAGAACTCGAAGACTTTTCACCAGCATCGGTACAGGCAGTTTTCAAGGCTGTTCAAAAAGAATACAAGGCGGATAAGATCAAGGGCAAGATGCTTTATATGCCCGCGAGAATCATGATCACAGGAGAAATGCACGGACCGGATCTGGCGGCCATTATTGCATTCCTGGGAAAGGACGAAGTGCTCGCACGTCTGGAACGTGCTGAAAGCTTCGCAGGGTAATCAATTGTCAGCAGACTCAAGACGGCTTCAGCAGCAGCAGAAAGCCAAAAAAACAAAAAAGAAAATGAAGACCAGAACCAAATCGAGAATTATTCTGGCCATTGTCATTTGTCTGGTCGCGTTCTGCGGTTATGTGCTCTTTCATGGCGTAACCTGGGGGATTTACGATGTCGGTAATATCAAGGACAATATGCATTACGGCTTGGATCTGACCGGTGGCGTCAATGTCGTTCTTCAGGCATCGGCCAAAGACGGAGACATCAGCGACGATAAAATGGACTCAACCGTATCGGCTCTGAAGAATCGTATCGACAACATGGGTGTTGCAGAAGCGACAGTCGCCAAACAGGACGGCGACCGCATCAGAGTTTCCATTCCTTCTGTTCAGAATCAGCAGGAAGCCCTGGATATGATCGGGAAAACGGCGGAACTTGACTTCAAGAGTCCCAGCGGAGATATTCTGTTAACCGGGAGTGATGTTACCGAAGCCAAGGCTGTCAAACAGACTAATAACGGCAAAGAAGAATACGTCGTTTCATTGAAATTCAGCGATGAAGGGACAAAGAAGTTTGCGGATGCCACGCAGAAATATCTGAATCAGGTAATCACCATCGAACTGGATGGTTCGACGATCAGTTCGCCTACAGTTAATTCGGTTATTTCAAACGGAGAAGCCGTAATCGAAGGAATGTCTGATGTGGACGAAGCCTCGAATCTGGCCAGTCTGATCAACGGTGGTTCTCTCCCGCTCACACTGACACCGATTCAGGTGACTACAGTCGGACCGACACTGGGCGCGGATTCACTGAATCAGAGTATTATGGCTGGTGGCATTGGGATCGCAGCAGTCCTGATCTTTATGCTGGTAGTCTATAAAGGACTCGGTGTCATTGCAGATATCGCTCTCTGTATTTACCTCATGGTTGACCTGTGGCTCATGGCAGAACTCAATGTAACGCTTACGCTTCCCGGTATCGCAGGTCTGATCCTGTCTGTCGGGATGGCGGTCGATGCCAATGTCATTATTTTCGAACGAATACAAGACGAAGCCAGACAGGGCAGGTCTTATCGTTCAGCGATCGACAACGGGTTTAAACGAGCGATCGGCACAGTTATGGACTCGAATATCACCACGCTGATTGCCGGTTTTGTTCTCTTCTTTATGGGGAGCGGAACGGTACAGGGCTTTGCAGTCACACTGATACTCGGGATTATCATCTCACTGTTAACGGCAGTCGTTGTGACAAAATACCTGATCAGGCTGGTCGTGAGTGCAGAATTGTTTAATAATCAGAAAATTCTGGGGATCAAGGAGGCTCTGGCAGCATGAGTAAGAAAAAGCAGCCTGATTCTCAGGCAGGAAAAGTAAATAATATTCAGGAAAAGAACGCCGCGGCGAATAACCAGGCAGATCTGAAAAAAGCAGTAGATCAGCACGGAAATATTCCGAAAAAGGTTCTTCATATTGCGGAAAACAAAAAAACATGGTTTCTGATTGTCGTTGTTCTGATGGTAGTCAGTCTCGGCTCGATCTGCATCCGCGGACTGAACTACGGGATCGACTTTGTCGGCGGGACTATTATCACCATCGACCTGCATACACAGTTCGATACTACTGAAACCAGGACGATCACCGACAAGTATGACAAATATGCAGATATTACCTATTCGGGCAATGACAAGACCAATATCATCATTTCCACACAGAAGGACCTGAGTACGGATGAACGTCAGGAAATCTTCAATGATTTCAAAGATGCATACAAGCTCAAAGACGCGGATCTGATTTCCGTAGATACGGTTACACCGACAGTCGGTAATGAAATGACCAGAAATGCGTTTATCGCGACTGTCATAGCCGTATTGCTAATGCTGGTCTATATCTGGTTCCGTTTTGAACTGTTCTTCGGAATATCGGCAGTCGTAGCGCTGATCTTCGATATTATCAATGTCGTCGGGTTCTATTCGCTGTTCCAGGTGCAGGTCAATACACCGTTTATCGCAGCGATTCTGACGATACTCGGGTACTCCATCAACGATACCATTGTTGTTTTCGACCGTATACGTGAAAATCAGAAAATGGGGCTGTTCCCGCACAACAGAGAAATGCTGGTTGATGTTTCCATAACACAGACCATCAAGCGAAGCATTTATACTGTCGTCACAACACTGCTGGCGATTGTATCTCTGTATATCTTCGGTGTCAGTGCAATTCAGAGTTTTGCGCTGCCTCTGATCGTCGGGATTATTTCCGGGTGCTATTCGTCAATCTGGGTTGCAAGCCCGCTCTGGCTGGTGCTGCAGGAAAAGTTCCCGCATTTTACAGAT
>JBMNSG010000196.1:0-3286 GCA_050945075.1 Eubacteriaceae bacterium
CCGCAGAGGATGTGCATGAGCGTGGTAAGCCAGCGTCTTCTTCTGCCGGTTGCTGTTTCGATTAACGGTTCAAACGATAATGGTTTTTTATAATTGAATGCAATCAGCGCGAAAGCAACAGCCGGGATTGCATAAATAAAGTACTGTACAAACGACCAGTCAAACATAGCCTGACTGACTGCGAATACGGCAGCATCACGGGTTTCAGCTGTAATGCCTGAAGCAACCGGTGGTGATATATAATGGTAAATCGGTTCGCCCATTGCCCAGAAAAGCAGCCCGCATCCGATTCCGCCGCAGATTGAAATTGAAAACCACTGCCATGTCGTGAAATCCGGTTTTGCGTCTTTTCCCCCAATCACCACATCTCCATATTTAAAGACGATCAGTGCCAGACCCAGGATAACGATCAGGACACACAGCAGATTAATCCACCAGCCAAAGTTATCGCCGATCACGTACATCATGTTGGACATCAGATCGCCGAATTGCTGCGTAAAGAGTGTACCAAAAATAATTTCAATCAGCAGCAGTGCAAGGATAGTATACAGTACGCTTTTGTAAATCGTTCCTTTTTTATCCCTTGTTCCCGTTGTTTCATTTGTTTCCATTTAGATAGTCCTCTTACTTCTTCCCCTTGTATTTATGATGCATTATTAACGGGAGCCGCCCCCCTTTTAAGACGGCTCCCAAAAGAATCAATTTGTTCCCGGAAATTTCCCGGATTCCGGGTTTTCAGCTGTAAAGTGTCTGACTGTCAGAATCAGCCGCAGCAGCCTGTCCAGCTGCCGATTTCAGTACGGCCGATAATTTCGTCCTGGGTTTCCTTCCCCAGTTCAACGAAGAAAGCAGTGTAGCCTGCCACACGGATAAGCAGATCGCGGTGATCTTCCGGATGAGCCTGTGCATCCAGCAGTGTCTGTCTGTCCACTACATTCACCTGTACATGATACACGTCGAGTGTACTCATTGTCTTAACCAGGTTCATCATATGAGCGATACCGCTGTCCTGCTTGATCAGTTCCGGTTCAATCTTGACATTGAGCTGTGTACCCTGTGTGTAACGGGCATGAGGAATGCGGCTTACAGATTTGAACAGTGCTGTCGGTCCGTTTACGTCGGTTCCGCCTGTAGCGCCAATTCCGTCGGTAAGCGGTGTGCCGGCATAACGTCCTGAAGGCAGAGCACCTACCCACTGACCAATCGGTGTATTACCGGATACCGGCAGCATCCCGCAGGTCATCTTGCCAAACTTGGTATCATATCTTTCGAATTCATCGACGACGTAGGAGAAGACTTCACCGACACAGAAGTCAGCGCGTTCATCATCGTTGCCGTATTTCGGCGCATCCATGCACATCTGCTGGATATCGTCATAGCCTTCAAAATTGGCAGCCAGCGCATCGCACATTTCCAGCATGCTGACTTTCTTTTCGTCATATACCAGATATTTAATGGCAGCCAGCGAATTTACGATATCTGCCTGGCCTACGGTAACAACGCCGCCGCCGCAGGAATACTTGGTTGCACCCGGCTGGCTGTAGTCTTTACCCCGTACCATACATTCCGGATAACCCATTGACAGAGCCGGTACAGTCCGGTAATTCATGCTCAGGTAATCCAGCAGCTGGTTTCCTGAAACGATAACATCGACGATATAGCTGATATGTGCTTTGACTGCATTAAAGAAATCATCAAAGGTCTTGAAGTTTTTCGGATCTCCGGTGGAAATGGATACCCGTTCGCCGGTTTTGCGGCTTACGCCGTCATTCAGTGCCAGTTCAATTACAGCACCCATGTTGATGTCGGCGATATCGGTATACTGTTTCATCCGTCCGGCCAGATTGGTTTCTACACAGCCGCATGGATTCCAGTCCCATGCTTCCCTGAGCGGAACACCCTTGTTCTGCATCATGCGGATCCCGACATCATTTGAGTAGATCGCCGGCATTGTCAGACCCATGCTGATCGCTGTACAGGCTTTTTTCAGCAGAGAATCCGGGTTCTTGGCCATGCTGTAGGTAACGGAAAGGTTCGGTTCCTTGAACTTAACATCCATGGTCGCCTGAATCATCATGTAGGACAATTCATTGGTGGCATCATTCCCGTAACCGTCGATACCGCCGCAGCTTGTCTGAACGGTAATACAGTAGCCGGCAGCATACTGTGCAGTGATTTCATCCTGGAACAGGCTCATTTCTGCGATCTTGATCCACAGACAATCCAGCAGTTCCTGTGCCTGATCATCGGTCAGGATACCGGCTTCCTTATCAGCTTTGTAATATGGATACAGATACTGGTCAAGACGGCCCAGATTATAGGAAGAAGCGTTCTGTTCCATGAAGATTGCATATTCATATGAAAGCATGCTCTGGCAGGCTTCATAGAAAGTTCTTGCCGGATGTTCCGGTACCCAGCGGCAGACTTCTGCAATTTTCAGCAGTTCGTCTCTGCGGACATGGTCTTCGCATTTGGCAGCCATTTCTTCTGCAAGATCTGCATGACGGTGAGCCAGATGGATAATGCCGTCGCAGGCGATCAGTTCTGCTTTATAGAAGAAGCTCTTTTCGAGGTCACCCGGTACTGCATCATCAAGAGCAGCCAGGGCTTCTTCCGCTTCTTTACGGATTCCGCCAATACCCTTCTGCAGGATGCGGTTCCAGCTTGGAGTTGTTTCCCCGTAGCCGCGGACAGCTTTACGGTCGATAAAAATGATCCCGTTGTTTCTCAGCGTTTCCATGTCGTCCGGAGCCAGTTTACGCCAGCGGTCCAGCAGGCATTTATCTTTCCAGTAATCATGGACTTCTTCCATGTAGACCTTCTTGCCTTCTTCACTTAAATAGAAGGGGTCAAACGGTCTCGTGCTAATGGTATCCAGCTCTGCTTCAATGATTCCCGAGGAACTGTCTGCGCACAGAACACCGGCCCTCGGTTTAAAAGCAACACCGCCTACCAGCAGTTCGTGATCCTGAATGAAGATATTCTTCTTGTGGCACTGATGTGAATAACCGGTGGCCTTCTGAATGATCCAGGGTTCCCCTTCAGTTTCTTTGAAGCCTTCGGTCAGATATTTGGCGTTGTAAACATCCATTTCAACGCGAGTATCCAGATACTGTTTTCTGAGTGATTCAATTCGTCCCATATATTCTTTTGACATGTTACCATCCTCCGTTGGTTTTCCTGTGCTTATCGGATGCCGGCTGCATTCCGGTCATCGCTCAGCTCATCCCTTATGTACAGGTAATAAAGCAATAGTCATGCCATTTTTACAGATTTTCGTTTTATT
>JBMNSG010000197.1:0-3253 GCA_050945075.1 Eubacteriaceae bacterium
AAGGATACTTCTTTTGAATATCCGGTTATGATTCCTGTTCACTTCTTTTGTTGATAAAAACGCTGATATTCCAGCCTGAATAGTTACTTTCAGTATAAAACAGGGGACCCTGCTTGTAAATAAATTCTTAATAAATTCTGTCGAAATTTACTAAAGTACGACAATCGTGTAATGATACAGAAAAATTAAGGAACCTGCAGTCAACTTTGAACGGTTTAATATTGAGTATCGGGGTAAAAAGAAATAAGAGATTATTGCAATCTTAAATAGACTCTGCAAAATAATAAAGTGACAGCAGAGTTATTTAAGGTATAGTGAAGGAGAATCATGAAAAAGAGTATATATAGTTTAATGCTGTTTGACGAGATCGTAGAGAAAATCGATCAGATGGCATACGTGAATTATACAAATCGCTCTCAGCTCATAAACGAGATTCTCGCAGAACATCTTGGTCTTGTCACTCCGGAACAAAACATACAGACAATTCTGGAAACGCTGAAGGATAATTTTAGCGACACATTATCAGTGAGCCAGGTCAACAAGAATTCCAGTATTCAGTTTGGCAAAAGTCTGAAGTACAAGTACCGTCCGAAAGTTAAATACAGTATTGAATTTGTCGGAGTAGGCGGCCAGAAATACGCTGTTCTGAAAATCAGCTCAAGGACCAAATCTGTCGAGCTGAATGAGCATTTTGACGAGTTTTTCAGAATTATCTGCGAACTGGAAGCGCAGCATATTTCGAAAGGCGAGATTATTTACGAAACATCGGCCAACCACAAATTTATCCGTGAATTCCGTGAAGAAGGTTCTGTATCCAGAGATGTCAAAAGTGTGATCAGCCTTCTTACCCATTATCTTGAAATGATAGATGCCTCTATGGATATTTATTTTGAAAATGATGGCTCTGACGTGGAAGCGGATATAAAGAAACTGTACCAGAAATATCTGGACAGTAAATATACACCTCCGGCCAAAGTGGCAGACACGAGAATGATTTCCCGTACTATGCCTGTCCGTCAGGTGTGATAAAATCAGGTTAAAGGAGAAGTGAGTATATGGATATGAACAAAATGACCGTCAAGTCGATCGAAGCTGTTAAAGAAGCTGAACGCATCGCCCTTGACCATGACCATATGGAAATTGAACCCGATCACCTCCTGCTTGCGTTAATGACGCAGGAAGGGGGCGTAGTTCCCCGTGTGTTCAAGAAGATGGGCAAGGATGATCAGCAGATTCTTGCAGCACTGCGAGCCGATATTGAAGGCAAAGCCAGTGTGAGCGGCCCGGGCCGTGAAGCCGGAAAGGTCTATATAAGCCGGGAAACAGAAGAAGTTCTCAATGCCGCTTATAAAGACGCGCAGAAGAAGGGTGACCAGTACGTTTCTGTAGAAATGGTGCTGATGGGTTTCTTTGCTCTTCCGAAGTCAAATCCGGTTATGCAGATTTTTGCGCGTTTCGGGATCAAGAAGGATGAAGTTGCCAAAGTTGTTGATGAAATCCGCGGCGGCCAGACCGTTACTACGGATAATCCGGAATCAACATTTGAAGCCCTGCTTCAATACGGGCATGACCTGATTCAGGATGTCGAAGACAATAAACTGGATCCGGTTATCGGACGTGATGCAGAAATCCGTTCAGTCGTCCGTATTCTTTCCAGAAAGTCAAAGAACAACCCGGTTCTTATTGGTGAACCTGGTGTCGGGAAAACCGCTATTGTCGAAGGTCTGGCACAGCGTATTGCGACCGGCGATATTCCGGATAATCTGAAGAACAAACGCATTATCGCTCTGGATATGGGCTCGCTGATTGCGGGTGCCAAATTCAGAGGCGAATTTGAAGAACGTCTGAAAGCAGTCCTGAAAGAAGTCAAGGATTCAGACGGGAAAGTCATCCTCTTTATTGATGAACTGCATACCATTGTCGGAGCAGGCAAGACCGAAGGCTCGATGGATGCCGGGAATCTGTTAAAACCGATGCTGGCCCGTGGTGAACTGCACTGTATCGGTGCAACAACACTGGATGAATACAGAAAATATATCGAAAAAGACGCCGCACTGGAACGTCGTTTCCAGCCGGTACTCTGTGACGAACCGACCGTAGAAGACACGATCTCCATCCTCAGAGGACTGAAGGAACGTTTTGAAATCTTCCACGGTGTCAAGATTCAGGATAACGCCATTATCGCGGCTGCGACACTCTCCAACCGTTATATCACCGACCGTTTCCTGCCGGATAAAGCGATTGACCTGGTTGATGAAGCCTGCGCCATGATCCGTACCGAAATTGATTCGATGCCGGAAGAAATGGATCAGGTAAACCGCAAGATCATTCAGATGCAGATTGAAGAAACAGCGCTTAAGAATGAAGAAGACCGTTTCTCCAAAGAACGCCTTGAACATCTGCAGCAGGATCTGGCCAACCTGAAGGAAACCTTCAAGGAACAGAAGGCTCAGTGGGACGAAGAAAAGAAAGCCATTGACACCGTTCAGGAACTGAAGGAAGAAATAGATGCGCAGAAGAATGAACTGAGAATTGCAGAAAAGAATTCTGACCTCAACAAAGCCGCGCAGATTAAATACGGAACCCTTCCGGAACTGGAAAAGAAGAAAAAGGAACTGGAAGAAAAGGCAGAAAAAAAGGGCGATTCTCCGTCACTGGTTCGTGAAGAAGTCACCGAAGACGAAATCGCAGAAGTCGTATCGCAGAGAACCGGTATTCCGCTTAACAAGCTGGTATCCGGTGAACGTGAAAAACTCCTGCATCTGGCAGATATCCTCAAGGAACATGTCATCGGCCAGGATGAAGCAGTCGAAAAGGTTACCGACGCCATTATCAGAAGCCGCGCCGGTATCAACGACCCCAACCGTCCGATCGGTTCCTTCCTCTTCCTCGGACCTACCGGTACCGGGAAAACAGAACTGGCCAAGACTGTGGCAGCCACGCTGTTTGATACGGTCGACAATATGATTCGTATTGATATGTCCGAATACATGGAAAAATTCTCCGTGTCCCGTCTGATCGGTGCTCCTCCAGGATATGTCGGATATGAAGAAGGCGGACAGCTGACTGAAGCAGTCAGACGGAAACCTTACAGTGTAATCCTGCTCGATGAAATCGAAAAAGCGCATCCGGATGTATTCAATATCCTGCTGCAGATTCTCGATGATGGCCGTCTGACCGATTCTCAGGGCCGTACCATCGACTTTAAGAACACCATTATTATCATGACGTCCAATATCGGTTCGGAATATCT
>JBMNSG010000198.1:0-3200 GCA_050945075.1 Eubacteriaceae bacterium
ATTATTCAGGACTTCTCAGTACGCTCATGTCCGGATCGGTTCCGATGGTTGTCGATGCGGACGGGATCTGGCATATGCGTAATATACTGGGTGATCTGAAATCATCAAAAATACCGCTCATCTTAACCCCGCATGCCGGAGAGTTTGCCTCTCTGCTCAATATCACCGTTCCCGAGCTTATGCAGAACCCCGCAGAATATACGACAGACTTCGCCAGGACCTACGGCGTTACAGTAGTCATGAAGGGCTACCGTACTATGATTGCAGAGCCGGACGGCTTTTTATGGTTTAATACGACGGGCAATCCCGGCATGGCAACAGCCGGATCCGGAGACGTACTGGCCGGTATGATCGCGGGCATAGCCGCACAGACAAAAGATATGAATCAGGCTGCGAAAGCCGGCGTTTTCTATCATGGCCTTGCAGGAGACTGGTATGCCGGACATTACGGGGAAACCACACTGACGGCAGGGAGTATACTGGATTCGCTTAAATATGTTTTGAAATAAGCGGTCAATGCTGTATTAGAAATTCTATTGTGTACTTGTTGACAAACTGTAAACAACTATGTATAATATTAAAAATTTACAGGGCACCCCAAGCCGATCAGGCCGGAGGTGCCTTTTTGCATATTGTTCACATGATATAATAAAGTATTGTCTGAGCAGGGATACCGGTAACAGCAATCTGCGACGACTTGGACGACTGGCAGAATGATTGCAGTGTTCTGCAGCGACCGCAAGAAGCATCAGTATCCCGCTACAGGCAGAATGACAAAAATGATTGCAGAAGTAAGGAAACAGCGTGAATAAAACATATTTAATACAGACCTATGGTTGTCAGATGAATGAGAACGACTCCGAAAAACTGGCAGGCATGCTTCATCAGATGGGATGGCAGCCGGCAGAGGCACCGGAAAAGGCAGGGCTCATTATTGTCAACACCTGTTCGGTCAGAGAGAATGCGGACGACCGTGCTTTCGGAAACATCGGCAAACTCAAGACATACAAGAGAAACAATCCGGATATGATTCTGGCTGTCTGCGGCTGTATGATGCAGCAGCCGGAAATTGTCAGGGAACTCAGGCGAATGCATCCGCAGGTCGATATCATTTTCGGCACCCATAATCTGCACCGGTTTCCTCAGATTCTCGGGAATTTTATTGCAGCAGGTGAGCAGATTACAGAAATCTGGGATGAAAGTGATGCCGTCGTTGAAGATGTGCCCGCAGAACATAAATATCCCTTTAAAGCTTATGTGACGATTATGCAGGGCTGCAATAATTTCTGCTCTTACTGTATCGTGCCATACACGAGAGGACGTGAACACAGCCGCAGGCCCGAAAAAATACTGGAAGAAATCCGGAATCTGGCAGATCAGGGCGTGATTGAAGTGACGCTTCTGGGTCAGAATGTGAACTCATACGGTAACGATCTCGAAGACGGGATCAGTTTTGCTTCCCTGCTGCGCCAGGTCAATGAAATTGACGGGATCAAGCGGATCCGTTTTATGACATCCAATCCCAAGGACTTTACAGACGATGTCATCCTGGCCATGCAGGAATGCGAACGGGTTATGCCCTCCTGTCATCTGGCCATGCAGTCCGGATCGACCCGGATTATCAAAAAAATGAACCGCCACTATACGAAGGAACAGGCCATTGATCTGGTCACGAAAATCAAAAAAGAAGTGCCCGGAGCAGTCGTCACCACAGACATCATTGTGGGATTCCCGGGGGAAACAGAAGACGATTTCCAGGATACGCTGGACCTGGTTCGTGCCTGTAAATTCGATTCGGCTTTTTCATTTATCTATTCAAAGAGAATCGGGACACCGGCTGCGGAAATGCCGGATCAGATTCCGGATGCTGTCAAACATGACCGTCTGAACCGGCTGCTGGCAGAGCTTCATCTGATTTCCGCAGATATCAACGCGCCTTTTCAGGATCAGACTGTAGCGGTTCTGGCAGAAGGCCCCAGCGCCCGCGATGAGTCACGGCTTTCCGGACGCACACCAGGAGGAAAACTGGTCAATTTTACCGGCAATGCCTCGGATATCGGGAAAATTGTACCCGTGCATATCGATCATGCCGGTACCTTCTCACTGACGGGAACCCGGGTGAATGAAGACAACGGTAAGTGCGGGACAGAGAATCAGGACAAAAATACAGCCACAAATCTGCAGAACGGAAACAGGCAGGACAGCGTGTCTGCAGAAGGCGGGATACCCGCAGAGAAAATGACAGGAGACAAGCCATGGGCCTGACTCCGATGATGCAGCAGTATCTGGAAATGCATGAACAGGCTCCGGATGCGATTCTGATGTTCCGGCTCGGCGATTTCTTCGAAATGTTTTTTGATGATGCTGTTACTGCATCCAAAGAGCTGGAGATTGCCCTGACCGGGCGGGACTGCGGTCTTGAGGAACGGGCACCGATGTGCGGGGTCCCGCATCATGCGGTCGATTCTTATATTGCCCGGCTGGTGGAAAAAGGCTATAAGGTTGCTGTCTGCGAGCAGATGGAAGATCCGGCACTGGCAAAAGGAATCGTCAGGCGCGAAATCATCCGCATTGTTTCACCCGGGACGGTAACAGATTCCGCTGCGCTCGATCCGGGGTCCAATAATTTTCTGATGTGTATAGGAGCCGGAAAGCTGCAGAATAAAAATCAGGAAATCGGCTGTGCGGTCCTCGACCTGTCCACCGGCGCTTTTTATGTCTGCGAGTATTCGGGGACTGATAAAACCGGGTGGCTGCAGGATCAGTGTGCCCGTTTTTCACCGTCAGAAATTCTGCTGCATTCGGCACTGTGCGAGGAAGAAGGACTTTCCAGACGCCTGGAACAGGTTTCATCCTGTAAAGTCGAGCCCTTTCCAAGCAGGCGTTTCGCTCCCTCAGCGGCAGAGAAGCTGCTGAAGGACCAGTTTGGCGTCTATTCAGTGAGCGCACTGGGACTGGGCGATCATCCGGAAGCCGTACGGGCTGCGGGTGCCCTGCTCAGCTATATTCATGAAACGCAGAAAACCGATATCGGCCATATCAGCCATATCGATTTTCTTGAAAATGACGAGGTGATGGCTCTGGATGCGGCTTCGCGGGCCAATCTCGAGCTTACGAAAACGATCCGCGGCGGAAGAAAAGCAGGCAGTCTGCTGTCGGTGCTGGATATGACCAAAACGGCCCCCGGGAGCAGGCTTTTG
>JBMNSG010000199.1:0-3183 GCA_050945075.1 Eubacteriaceae bacterium
GTATAATCATATAAGAAGACATTATTTTATGATAGCAGGTTAATTCAATTTTGAACTTGACTATATTCGTACTTGATGGTTTTGAAACACTTAATACTTTTGACCAATTAGAGGTTTTAGGAAGAATTTCAGAATACAACTATGTATGGGATCCGCAGTATTAGCAAAGTGCGGCGTACTAATATATATTTATCCAATTTGAGTCAGGAAAAGAAAGTAGGTTTGATATTGAAACATGTGCCAACAATCAATATCTTACTGTGATTGACGGAAAATAAAACCTCACGTAAAATCTGTTGCGGAAATACCATAGGAATCCTTCCCGGCAAAGAAATACATAAGACAACACAGTTCAAGGCTCCTCGCCACTGGCACATGCGTCAGTAATGAGGAGCTTTTTTTATTCTATATTTTCGACTGTCTAGTCAAAAATACGCTCAATCTAATATAATAATCAGTGCAGACACATAGCCTTGCTTTCGAAAACAGACAAGGTTATCTTTCAATTGTATTTAAACGGAACCTGGAGAGCATTCATAGTATTGAAGTTAAGAAGAAAGAAGCTCTGTCAGTAATGATCAAAGAGGAGTGATACGATGCTGTTATTTTCAACACTTTTGGATATTAATAAATCCCTGACGAAAGAGGCGTTTATTCGGCTCGTGATGGAGTGGAATCAAAGCAGTACGCATGAGAATAATATTATTCATGGTATGGAATGGAACGGAGAGCGCAACATTCGTTTCGGTACAGATCGTTTGTGGTTAGGTATAGAAGAATATCCAAGTCAGAATATCATTGCTGTTCGTTATGAAAAAGAGGATGATAACGGCGCAGTATGGACGACAGACTACGTTATGAACTTTAATTCCCTGAAAATGGCTGTTCGCCTGGACAGGAGTTATACGGCTGAAGCCCTGGAGACTGATGGGAAATTTTCTACGCCACATTTTATTACACTGCTGATTGAGCACGGATATCTGGCAGATGATAACGGACTTCCGGTACAAAGAACTGCGACAGAGATTCATGAGAAGAATGTCAATCTGGTGGCTGATGTTATTAAAAAAGTCAAACATTACAGGCTGCCAGTCGTATATGTTTCGAAAACAAATAGTGATGAAAATCCTGTGGACGTAGCATATCTTGCAAGCAGGCTGAAAGGTGTAGCACACGTTTTTACTCAAAACAGCTTAAGTCTGAATCAGGAACTTCGAGAAGCATGTGACAGCAAGAATGAATATTTCGGGGGAATCGGCATTTATTTTCCAACAAAAGCAGTAGGGCATCGGCAGTATATCTACCGCAGCGCAGTCGGATATGATGATTTTCTCATGGAGAAGGTCGTTCAGTCAGTCATTCAATACAGTAATGCCCAGATGCTTGATACGCTGTTTACCTGGCAGGGAGTCAATAACGCCATGCTTCGGGACAGCCTGACCAGTCAGCGAGAAGAACGACTTGCGGCAGAAAAGGCTCAGAAAACAGCAGAAGCTGAAGCGGCTCAGTTACTTGATACATGGGACGAGGAAGAACGGAAAATAAAAAAGCAGGTACTTGATGATGCCCGGGCTGAAGCCGATATCCTTCTCGATGGTTTTGATGATGATATGCAGAAACTGCAGCGGCAGGTGGAAGAACTGACACGATCAAATGAGGCACTCCAATTTGAAAACCAGGGACTGAAAGCAAAACTCGACTCCAGAGAAGCGAATCCCGTACTGTATATGGGTGATGAATATGAGTTTTATTCTGGAGAAATAAAAGATCTGCTCCTTGAAATACTATCGGAAGCCCTGATGAGGGTCCCAGAGAAATCCAGACGGGCAGACGTGACTAAAGATATTATTGATCACAATGATTACAAGAAAATGAGCATGGCAAAAGCAGAGGAAATTAAGCGATTGCTGAAGAATTATGATGGAATATCCAGTAAAACCAGACAGGTACTGCAAGAGCTCGGGTTTGAAATATCTGAAAATGGTAAACATTACAAGGTTTCTTATTATGGTGACGGTCGGTATCAAAGATCTTTTTCAAAAACACCCAGCGATTTCCGCTCCGGGAAGAACTGTGCTCAGGAATTAATCAATCTGATCTTTTAATTCAGTTTATTTATAGCTGTGGACACAATTCAGCACAAACTGTCAGGTGAAGTATTATGACGTTTGAAAAATCATCTGAATATGCCGGTAGAGGAATCATATTTCTGTGGTTTCTCTGCCGGTTTTTTCATCTTCATTTCCGTACACTCTGCAAAACTCTCTTATATACTCGTCCATTGCCTGTTCAGCTGTCAGCTCAACATCAGCCATATTCTGGTCGTACATATAATCCATAATGGAATGAACGGTCATCGCAAAAGAAAATGCTGCCACATCAATGTGATCAAACTTCATAACATTCTGCACCTGCATAGCATAGAAAAGCTGTTTTGTGGCAAGGATCATTTTTTCAGTTTCTGTAAGCATAATCCTGGCTGCTTCTTTATTAATACTTCTTTCCGTCATAATAAACCGGTAAAATCGATCCATGTCTGCATCCTGATTCATCAGAATATAGGCGTGTACTGTCTGGCTTAGGATGTCATATGCGGATCTGCCTTTCACAAACTCTCCATAGTCGATCATGTCCCTGTTCACTTTTTCCCTGGCCTTCAGGCGAAGATACTCGTAGAGTTTATCAATAATCTCGTCTTTCGATGAAAAATGATTGTACAGGGACGCCTTTTGGATGCCTACTCTTTTAGCAATCTGGGAAAGAGACACTGCTCCCAGACCATTTTCTGATGCCAGATCCAGTGTTGCTGCCAGTATTTTTTCTTTTGTTGTCATGTATAATCATGTCCTTTACAGGGTTAGAATTTGTTTCGAAACAGCCATATTCCCAGAACAGCATTAAACCCGGCTGCTGAAAACACACTAAATCGTTCTACTATACCAAAGTACTGTAATGGGATAATACCGCTTAATATTGCCCCCGACATCATCAGGATAAGCGCTGCTGCGGCCCAGATTCCAAGTCCATTATACTTCCTGTCCTTGTGTCCACCCACAATCAGGCATACTAATGATGAAACAGACAGGATCACAACCCCGGCTGTTACTACCATATGCATAATATCCTGAAAAGTGCCGGCATATCCGCTTTCACTGAGTGGAAACAAGGTATAGCCAATCTGCG
>JBMNSG010000200.1:0-3099 GCA_050945075.1 Eubacteriaceae bacterium
CCCAGCACGATCAGCTTGCTGGCTATTCCGATTTCATCAGAAGGAAGCGGCGCAATGTTAATGTTGTCTCCTTCAAGAATGGCAACGACGTTAATACCGTAACGACTTCTCAAATCCAGTTCATCAAGCGATTTGCCAAACCAGGATTTGAGTGATTCGATTTCGACAATGGAATAATTCGAATCCAGCTCCAGCTCCTGGAGGAAATCGCCCTGGTAGAGCCTGTGCGCAACACTGATACCCATATCTTTTTCAGGCGAGAAAACAGCTTCAACCCCAAGCTTAAGCAGAACCCGCTCATGCTGGTGGTTGTTCGCCTTGGAATAGATTTCCGGAATACCGAGTTCCTGACAGTTAATGACTGCCATGATGTTACTGTTAATGTCTGAAGTAATGCTGATAATGGCAATATCGACGTTCTTCAGACCAATCGATTTTAACGCGTTCAGGTCAGAAACGTCTGCCTGAACAGCATAGGTGACCTGATTGGCAATATTCTGGATCTTTTCTTCGCTTTTATCAACGACAATGACTTCCGCACCGAGTTCACTCAATGTGACGGCCAGAGATTCTCCGAAACGTCCGAGTCCTAAAACGCCGAACTGTTTTTCTTTCACTGTATCATACCTGTCCGGTGCATCTGCACCATGAATTCAAGACCGGATACCGGTCTGCCGTAAAGCCGGAAACCGGAGGATTATCCGATGAGGATATTTCCGTCCGGAAGCTTAAACTGTCCTTCATTTTTGCGTTCACGTTTTTCTGTAGATGTCAGAACCGAAGCGATCGTCAGCGGTCCGACTCGTCCGATAAACATTGCACAGATAATTGCAAATTTACTGATTCCGTTCAATCCGGTGGTAACGCCGCATGTCAGCCCTACTGTATCAAAAGCCGAGAAGACTTCGAAAAGCAGGAAGTTGGGGTTGTCAGCCGGCTGGTTGACCAGAAGAATAAAGTACGTCAGAATGACGACGCCCATCCCAATGGTAAATACACACATGGCGCGGCGGATGGTCATGGACGGGATTTCTCTGTGAAAACAGTTCGCCCGTTTCTTGCCCATCAGCACTGACCATACCGTCATGATAATAACAGCAATACAGGTGGTTTTGATCCCGCCTGCCGTGGATCCCGGAGAACCGCCGATAAACATGAGAATATCGGTAAGCGTACGGCTGGCCGGTACCATGGCCGCCTGGTCAATGGTATTGGCGCCTGCCGTTCTCGGGGTGATGGACTGGAACAGCGATGCCAGGAACTGGCCACCCGCTGACAGATTCCCCATCGTTTCCGGATTATTGCGTTCTAACAGCCAGAACAGCAGCGTGCCGCCGACAATCAGGATGCCTGTTGTAACCAGGACAATCTTTGAATGGATCGAAAGCGCATGAATCGCGCCATGGCGTTCATTCTTTTTCGAACCGATTTTTCTGGTGGACATTTTGCTTTTGAAGTAGTCCAGAAGATCCACATAAACCGCAAAACCAAGACCGCCGATGGCAATCAGCGCACAGACAGTCAGATTGAGTGTCCAGTTTTCGACATATCCGGTGAAGCTCTGGAAACCGCCTATCAAATCGAAGCCGGCGTTACAGTACATGGATATGGCGTGCCAGACCCCGAAATAAATCCCCTTCCCCCAGCCATAGACCGGGACAAAAACGGTTGCCAGCAGAATGCTTCCGATCAGCTCGATCGAGAAGGCATAGGTCAGAATATACTTGATAAACTGAATAATGCCCTGTACCTTGTCAGAGTTGACGGAGGACTGCAGAAGCAGCCGGTCATGAAAGGTAATGCGTTTACCCAGCGCCAGAAAGAAGATCGTCATCATGGTCATGAAACCAAGTCCGCCAATCTGGATCAGTATAATAATGACGATTTGGCCGAACAGGCTCCAATAGGTCCCGGTGTCGAGTACGACCAGACCTGTTACACAGACAGCCGATGTTGAGGTAAACAGCGCGTCTTCCCAGTACGTCCACCAGTGATGGACATTCGATATCGGCAGCATCAGCAAGAACATGCCGATGAGATCGATCAGGAGAAAACCGGCCAGGACAATCTGCCCCGGAGTCATCTGTCTCCAGAAGCCCGAAAAAGAAAAAGCTCTTTTGATCCGGGTATTCTTGCTGAAGTCAGAAAACTCAGAAGAATTATTCATTACAGCACCCTCCCGTATAACGCGGGTCCTTTATATTTTCAGATTGAATCAATTATTTCAACCTGTATTGTATAGTATGAATTATAACCTTTTTAGAGAGTTTTTAGCAGACAGTAAGAAAAAACAAAAACCGCGGATACCCGCGGCTTTTGAGTGAACGCAATTAAGCGATTTTTGACTTTGAAAGTTCGACCAGCTTTGCAAAAGCAGGTGTATCGTTCATTGCCAGATCCGCAAGCATCTTTCTGTCGATGTCGACATTGGCAAGCTTCAGTCCGTGCATGAACTGTGAATAGCTCATACCGTACATTCTTGTACCTGCATTGATTCTTGTGATCCAGAGTTTTCTGAATTCGCGCTTCTTTTCCTTACGTCCTCTGTATGAAGATCTGAGTGCGCGCATAACGGCTTCATTGGCCGGACGGTAGAGCTTGCTCTTGGCACCGTAATAACCCTTCGCCTGTTTTAATGTCTTTTTATGTCTTGCTTTGGCGGCAACGCCTTTTTTTATTCTAGCCATTTTTTATCTCCTCACTTATTTCATCAGCATTTTCTTAACGACTTTAGCGTTAGCAGAGTCTGTATTGGTTGCTTTTCTGAGATTTCTCTTTCTCTTTGCGCTCTTCTTGTTGAGGATATGACTCTTGAAGGCCTTAGCTCGCTTGATCGTACCGGATTTTTTAACTTTAAAACGTTTTGCAGCCCCTCTGTGGGATTTCATCTTAGGCATAATGATTCTCTCTTTCTATACAGTTTAAGCCTGTTCTGCAGCAGACTCGGTCTGCTGATCGGCTTCTTTGATTTTCTGTTTATCGATATCCCTGCGCGGCGTGATGAAGATACTCATGTTTCTGCCTTCGAGCTTGGGATTTTTATCGATCGTACCATAATCGGAAACACGTTCTGCGATATCGAGCAGAACCTGACTTCCT
>JBMNSG010000201.1:0-3078 GCA_050945075.1 Eubacteriaceae bacterium
TCTGATCAGGTCCTCTTTCCATGCAAGTCTATTAATCTTTCCCAATAACTCACGGTATTGCTTTTCCGTTAAAAGGCATTCAAACGATGAACGCTGGACCCGCTGTCCGTATTCACGAAGAATTTTCATGAGCTGTGTTCGATGCCGATTATCACTGACATCATAAATAATCATGACAAGACAAAATCCGGGATGTGTTTCAACCTTATAATATTCGGATTGACCTGAAAGCTTCATAATCTGGCCTCTTAATGATAAACAACCGTTTCAAATAAATCGGGGTTATTACTGTCAAGTGCCTTGATCAGACTCCGAACCTGAACTCTGAAAGCCTGTCTGTAAGATATCGATTCATCTGAACCTGAAAAGGATTTGACTTTGCTGTCCATCTTCTTCTGATAAGCCCGGATCAGTATTTCCGAACCTGTTTTATCTGCATATACACCGCCATTTTGAGCTGTCTGAAACTGATCACTTTTTATCATATTTCGATTGATCAAAGATAAAACAAGTGCATCTGCAAAAATGCTGCGCCACTCTTCGACCATATCAGAAGCAAGAGCCGGATTGTCTGCCCGCCCAGTGTGGACAAATCCGGCGTAAGGATTTAATCCATAGTTTTCCAGCTGGGAAAACATTTCATAAAAGATAAGTGTATAGGCAAAACTGAGCAGTGAATTAAACGGATCCCTTGGAGGCCGCCGGCTGCGCCCTGAAAAAGAAAATGGCTCCGGAACCATTCCGGAAACAGCTGAAAAGTATAATTTAGCTGCGGTTCCTTCATAACCCATCATCTGTTCAACGGAATCTGCAGCTCTGGCTTTGTCACTATAACAGGACAGCAGCTGAATAGTGTCAGTGATAGACTTGTCATCTGATTTCCTGCTAAGCCGTTGCAGGACAAGGCGCTGTCCGGTAATTTTACTGCTGATCAGTTTGGCAGCGATTCCTTTTCTAAAATCATAATCCTGTTCCCGCTCAAACTGCAGCCTTTGCCTGTCAATATTAACATGTGCGGTAGAAGCAAGTCTTCCAAAATACTTTCCCCGATGTGAAAGCCAGGTTACCGGGATTCCCCGTTCAAGACAGGTTGTCAATACCGTTCCTGTTATCTCAATACGCCCGAAAAGCATGAATCCTTCGATTTGTTCTACAGGAATTGAGCGGGCATTTTGTTTATTTGGTGGTGTAATAATAATCTGACCAGTGTCATAATTCAAATGGGTTCCAGGTTCATAAACGTAAATAAAAGCCAATTCTATCCCTCCGTTTCACTCTGAAACGAAATCTTACTATTTACTCGGAAGCATTTTTGTGTAAAAAATCCATAATTATTTTATATAAACTGTTCCGCCCATGCCCAGCGCTGTTTTAATGCCGGTTCCGCCGTAATTTGAAAAACAGAGCAACAGTTTCCAGATTTCCATGAGCGGATCAGACAATTTCGCTTCAATAATGATTTCGCCCATAAATCCTGGAATTTTCACATTCTTCAAAGGATAACGGACAGTTCTGATTTTGTAATCCGTTATTCGCAATCCCTGTTCCAAAGCTTTCAGGGCATCTTCATCGTCCAGCGGATAATCAGGAAAAATCTGAGTCCATTTTGCTGCCAGACTGCGCAGAATAAGCCGCGGCTCCGGTAATACCGTATATTTTCCATTCTGTTTGAATGCGGCCGGGGTCAGTAACTCTAATTTACTGTATCTGTTGTTCGAATGTTCTGACCTGGCAGATAAAATCAACTGTTCGGCCGAAGTAATCCTCTGGATATCACTAACTCTGGCTTGCAGGCGGATATCGTGTAGTCTGATTTCCTCTGTCTTTGACAAAACAGGCGTCAGTATTGTTTCAAGTTCATCAGAAAACAGATTGATTATCCAGTTGTTTTCATTTCGAGCTCTGTCATAGTACAAATACTGGGTGATTAGAGACCCACCGCTTTCATGCAAAGCAGCACTACATGTTTCAGGCAGTCTTTCCAGGAGCCAGGCATAAAGCCTGTACCCCCAGAAGGACGGTAACCGTAACTGATCATTACAGTTAACGGTCAGTCTGTATTGTGTAATCATTTAATTTCGACTCCGCAGACACCGTAATTATATAATTTTGATTGGTATTCCGCGTACTTTAACGTTCTTGGAGAAATTCCCAGTTTTTTATCCTTATAGTGATTATGCTTTTTAAACATCCTGTTATCCTGAAAACAGTCAGCAACCTTGTTAACAGCCTCTTTTTCTCCATAATATGGGTATGTAACTGCCTTTGATAAATAACCGGCACCGCCGCCGAGAATCAGACAATCCTCAAAGCTGACTTCTGCATCATCTGGAAGCGGGGCAAACTTATAGATATAAGTATCATAGAAATATGCATCATAATCATCAATGCTTTTAGCCAGTGATTTTCCTGTAATCGTTCCTTTCAAAATGGACTGATCCAGGGTTAGCTTCAGGTATATTTTCGTCCCTGGTTTAATACATTCCCGTGTCAAAGGTATTTCAGAAATTGTACCATCCGGCAATTCATCTTGTTTATCAGCAATGGTCATATCTGATAAATCAATAAAAGCACTATCCGAGACCGAAATACCCCGCATAATTGAATTAACCGCATCTGACTGTTTCTGTTTCACTGCCTTTTTGAAATGAAGTGTATTCAGATAGTCACTTTCATGATTTTTTATATCTTTGATATCCAGTGCAGGATTTCTTCCTTTTTTATCGTTAAGGATCCTTTCCTGTAAGAGAACCGTTCGCAAAGCTCCTTTTACACTGCTTCCGGGTACGTAAATCTTTCCGGAACCGTTACGCATAAATTCCTTGATCTGATGATACTTATCATCTGCTGCTTTCATCGATTTAATTCTGTAAGAAAAAATGCTTTTCTGCTCCGCAGGAGTAAGATTACATTTATTCAGAAAAGTACCAAGGTCAGGATTATACCCCATGGCAAACATTTCATATTGATCGATCAGATTCTTATTGATCAGCAGTTTATAGAATTTCTGCTGATCCAGAATAGAAACAGTTGAATCTTTCCGATCGAAAATATAATCCAGTTTAGAAAACTCTTTAC
>JBMNSG010000202.1:0-3052 GCA_050945075.1 Eubacteriaceae bacterium
ACTGTTTAAACATTCATCATGGCACGATCGTTTTGTCAACTATATCTTTAGGGTAATTCAAGAATTCATTTTTCCTATTTCCCGGGTAATACTATTCAGTCTCTGCAGAGAGATCCGCAGGTATTATATCGAAACCATCACACAGTATTTTCGGATCAATCAGAATCTGCTCTCCGCGCAGACCGGCACTGATCCCGATCACCTCGTAGTTTAATGCCCGTTGTTCCAGAAAAGTCGGAAATCTTTTTTTCATCCCGATCGGCGAGCAGCCGCCGCGGATATAACCGGTAACATCTTTTAAATCCCGGACATGGAGCATCGAACAACGTTTGTTACCCGACGCCCGGGCAGCTTTTTTCAGATCAAGCTCTGTATCGACCGGAATACAGCAGACAAAATAACCGCCTGGTTCACCGTGCAGGACCAGCGTTTTAAATACGGTATCCGGATCCTGTCCGATTTCCTGTGCAGCGTGCATACCGGACAGATCTGACGGATCTGCTTCATAGCTTCTGGTTTCATAAATGACGCCTTCCCTGTCGAGAATCCGCATCGCATTGGTTTTAGCAATTTTCTTATGTTTCATATTCACCTCCGGAACCGGTTATGTTCCTATACCGATTTTATCATATTGCCATATTCAGCAGATTCTTCCGGCGTCTGCGTTCTAGTTTTCAGGGATACCCTGTCGGTTTTAACGAATGCGGGGTATTTTAGAAAACATAAAGATTCTATTATCAGGCGGTGTGCTCATGAACAGGCGAAAATACAGTCCCGTTTTACTGGATGCGTTAAATGAACGAAAAAGGATCCGGGATGAAGACGGATTACAGATTGTCGAAAAACCGATACCGGAAACTGACCAGAAAGGGGTCATAGATCCGAGAAATGTCGCCGTATTGAAAGAAACTATACCACAGCAGGCAAAAGACCAGCCTTTCAGTGACCGTCTGCGCGATACCTTTCAAATAACCGCTGACTATGCGCAGCGATTCGGAAAGGCAGTCCGGGGCGACCTTACTGCACTCGCGGAACCCGTACGAACGGCATTCGGGGCCGTGCGCAGCGTGCCGCAGAATCTTCCGGTTCATGTAAGACAGGCAATTATGCATAATGAAGACTACGGCGGCCATCCGGTTGGCATGCGTATCTATAAACCCGATCAGGAACTGCGGGACATTCCAGTGCTGATTTATTTCCACGGCGGCGGTTTTGTGGGAGGCAGTCTGGAAGGGGTCGATGAGCTGTGCCGATTTCTGGCCTGGCACGGAAAGATAATGGTGGTCTCAGTTGATTACCGGCTGGCTCCGGAGCATAAATTTCCCTCTGCTCTCTCAGACTGCCGGTGCGCAGTAAACTGGGCCTGGCATAATGCCTCACGTTTCGGGGGAGATCCGGAGCAGATTGCTGTCTGCGGTGATTCGGCAGGCGGCAACCTGGCTGCAGCCTGTGTCGTTCTCGATGAAGAACGTGTGCGCGATGGACACCGGCGCAGAATCCAGGCACAAATACTGCTTTACCCGACTCTGAATCTCTCGGGAATCCCCGATTTCAAGTATCCATTTGATCATGGTAAATTCAGCACCCGGCCGGAATACCGGAAGCTTAAAAATCAGATGGTTTATCAAATGCGTATGCTCGTTAATGTTATCCCGCTCGCGCTGGGTAAATACAGCCTGAGGGATCCGGTAATCAATCCGTATTATGCAGACCCGCTGCCTCAGATACCGACACTTTTATTTATCGGTGAGTACGACTGTCTGCGTCCTGAAACGGAAGCCTACGCAAAAAAACTGGACAAAACCGGTACGCCTGTCCGGCTCATCCGTTACGCAGGGATCGGTCACGGCTATGCAGATCTGGTAGGGGTGCTGCCTCAGGCAGAAGATACACTGATGGAGATAACGCACTTTCTATCTGTATGTTTCTCTACAGAACATTGCGCCGAGATAAAATCACGAAACAATTCGCAGGTAAAACAAAACGCATAAATGGAACACAATAAAACGAAACGCATCGATTCTCCGTTAGTTTCCCGGTAAATCGATGCGTTTCGTTCCTCTCTGTTCTGATCCTGAATTGTTATTGATCAAAGCCGATAACCTGAAGGTTCTTGAAATCATCCACTGAATCTTCATCGGAAAGCAGAATCACAGCATCATATACAGCCGTTTCATCCAAGCTGGTTTCAATTATAAAATCCGGCGGCGTGATAATCATAACCTTGCCGGATGTTCTGAAACAGCTCAAAAATTTCTGCTCTTCAAGCAGCTTCAGATAACTCTCTGCCCTTTCCGGGCTGAGATTCCACTTCTCCTTGAATACACCGGTAGTCAGCATCAGGATTGAACAGTCCTCCATTTCAGCCAGCAGATTTTGCAGCAGCAGAAAAGCGTCCGCGTGCTCACTTCTGAAAGCACTGGTCTTTTGAATGTTGCTGCTGCTGAGTAAATCTGTATTTCTGAGAAGCGCTGTTTTTGACATGAATCCCCCTGTATCTCTTTTTCATGTCCCGAAAATCAAAGCTGTTGAAGCATTAACTGTCCGGGTATGATTATTATACTTCAACGAAAGCAGGATTTAAAATCAAGATGAAATCGCATACGCAGTACCCACCATCCGGCACCAAAAACAAAGACATTGGAAGCAGCCGCAGAAAACGCTGGTGCATGATGCTCATCGGCAATCTGATTATAGGCTTCGCGATCGGACTGTACCGCCTGAGCCGTTTCGGTGTCGATCCCTTTGCTTCACTGACTCTGGGTCTGAACTTCCTGACCCATATAAGCTTCGGCACCTGTATGGCAGCAGCGGCCGCCGTATTCCTGGCAATCCAGTTTCTGTTTGACCGCAAGACTATCGGTGCCGGCACGGTCCTCAATATGCTGGTCGGTTATATTGCAGATCTTACAGTCTGGTTATCCGATAGTGTTCTGCATCTGAATTACACGATGACTGTCCGGATTATTCTGCTCGTTGCCGGTACAGTTCTGGTCTCTCTGGGCATCGCCATGTATATGGATGCAAAGCTGGGCATCTCACCGTCAAATGC
>JBMNSG010000203.1:0-2836 GCA_050945075.1 Eubacteriaceae bacterium
GGAGAAAATATGGATTTTTTATACAAATTTCCTGCATTAAGGGGGCTTCAGGCTAATCACGATTATTACATTGCTATGGTTCCTTTAAAAATGTTGATTCAGCTTTTTCCGTTAGATGAAGAATATGCATCACCGGAACATCGAGCCCAAAGGAAAATTAACGAGGCCAGGATCCCGGTAATCACTAAGTATATTCTGGATAATAGGGATTCTTACGTATTTTCCGCATTAGCTGCGTCCATAGATGGCAATTTTAGATACGTATCGATAGTTGACAATGAAAATATTGGTGTTTTAGAAGTCACAAAAGATACCAAATTTTTAATAAACGATGGACAGCATAGAAAAACAGCAATTATTGAGGCACTCGACAGAGATGCTTCTCTCGGGGATGAAATGATTTCCATCGTTTTTTTCGCAGATAAAGGGTTAGAGCATAGTCAACAGATTTTTACGGATTTAAACAAAAATGCCGTAAAAACATCAAATTCTATGGCTGAGCTATACGATTCTCGTGATCCTATGGCTGTTATTACGAGAGATGTTATTAAGAAAATCGAATTCTTTAATAAATATACGGATAAAGAAAAAGATATTTTAGGAAAATATTCCTATAACCTTTTCACCTTACATACTTTTTATTCAACCAATAAAATTATCATTGGCAATAATGTTGGCAAAAATGCAGAAAGTTTCCTAACAGTATTTTGGTCTTTGGTAGCTGAACATATGGTTCAATGGAACGAGTTAGCTCGAAAGGATATAACAAAAAAAGACCTACGAGAAAAATATATTGCTACTAAAGGGATTGTAATACAGGCATTAGGCAGGATTGGTGCTTATTTATATCAACATCAGGAAATAGATATGCAGAATACATTAAAAAAAATAGAATCAATTAACTGGAGACGCGATGCTCATCGGTGGTATATGAGAGCCATTAATCAAAACGGGCGAATTATAACAAATAAGCGGGCAGCCATCTTGATAGGGAATGTCATAAAAAATGAATTAGACCTCCCGTTGACAAATGATGAAGCATTTGCAGAAGAACAACTTCAAAAGACTATCGTATAACGGAGCAAAAATTTATATGAATAATGTTAATAGCGAGAGTATTAAGGGATTGATGAAAACTATTCAAAACCTTTACTTATCAGATAATATCCCCTGGATGATTGGATATTCGGGAGGGAAAGATAGCACTGCAACGGTTCAGCTCATATGGATGGCCATTGAAAACATACCAGTAAGTTTGAGAACAAAGCCAATACATATTATGAACACTGATACATTGGTAGAATCACCGGTTGTTTCAAAATGGGTAGAGAAATCATTGGAGGCAATGCGTGAAACAGCAAAGACCAATGGGTTGCCGTTTATTCCGGAACGTTTAATTCCAGACTACAATAATACTTTTTGGACTAATTTAATAGGTCGTGGGTATCCCTTTCCTCGAAGGAAATATAGATGGTGCACAGATCGTTTAAAAATACAGCCAGTTAATAATTTTATAAAAACTAAAATTGCCGAACATGGTGAAATAATTTTAGTATTAGGAACTCGCAAAAAAGAAAGCTCTAGACGTGCACACACTATGGCCAGCCTCGAAAAAAAAAGGGTACGTGAACTTCTTAGTCCGAATCCGACTTTAGCAAATGAATTGGTTTTTTCACCTCTAGAAGATTGGTCAGATGATGATGTATGGATTTTTTTAATGCAGTACAAAAACCCATGGGGATATTCCAATATGGATTTATTAACTATGTATAAAGGAGCAACTGCAGACAATGAATGTCCATTAATGGTTGATAAGGATCTTCCATCTTGTGGTAAAAGCAGGTTCGGGTGTTGGGTTTGCACTATGGTGGAAAAAGATAAATCTATGGAGGCAATGATTGCCAATGACAATGAAAAGATTTGGATGACTCCTCTATTAGAATTTAGAAATAAATTCGGGAATGAAGAAGGAGATCGTGAAAGAAGAAGTTTTCGAAGAATGCATGGGGATCTTCAGGGCAGTCATGGCAGGCTTTTTCATGGACCATATAAAAAAGAAATCAGAGAACAATGGTTAAAAGAATTATTGACGATACAAAAGAATATCAGAGAGACAGGACCGGAAGACTTTCATGATTTGGAATTGATTCGCTTGGAAGAACTGCAGGCAATCAGAAGGATATGGGTCGTAGATAAACATGAATTTGATGATTCACTACCACGTATTTACGAGGATGTTTTTGACACGCCTTTTCAAGATCCGAACTGGATTCACGAAGAAAATTTCGGTAAAGAGGAATGGGATATTCTTAACTCTGTTTGTAATGAGTCTTACGGAGATGAAGAGCTTGCTTTTGAAATGATGTATAAAATGATTGATATAGAGAATCGTTCAACAGGATTAAATCAAAGAAAAGGTATTATTGATTCTTTGGAAAATGTTATGAGTCAAACCTTTTATAAAAATGAAGAGGATGCACGGCAATATTATTTTGATAAGATGAATCGAAAAAAGAATATGGGTGGGCGTTATAATGAAAAATTTCTGGATTATGTGCCGGTTGAATCTGATGGAAGGACTGAAGATCCCGGGGCTGAGACAGAATGATTATAAAAAAATTAACAATAAGAAATTTTGGCGTTTATGCCGGTACTAATACTTTTGAATTCACCAATTCCCGGCCTGTCGTTTTGATTGGCGGAATGAATGGAAGAGGAAAAACTACGTTTCTTGAAGCAATTTTATTAGCACTTTACGGAGATAATTCTAAAGCTTTTAAAGAGAGTCGATTCAGGACTTATGGAAAGTATTTGAGATCATATGTAAATAAAAGTA
>JBMNSG010000204.1:0-2659 GCA_050945075.1 Eubacteriaceae bacterium
TCAAAGGAAATCTTCAGAAAACCTGAAATCAGCATCGAATCCTTTCTCAGTAAAAAACAGATTTGGAAAATCGTTGAAATAATGTCCTGATTCAAATTAATTCAGCAAAAACAACAATGGAGAAAAAATGAAACACGAAAACACATCCGGGCAGTTTCATACCAGACCGGCAGAACTGGCTATGATCAATGAACAGAAAAATATTCCCTATGCACCAGTGCTGATCCCTACTCTGTGTCGCGACCAGCATTTTATCCGGTGTGTGGAAAGTCTGAAAAAGAATACCTGGGCCCGGTTTACCGACATCTATATTGCTCTTGATTATCCTGCAAAAGAAGAACACCGTGACGGCTATAATAAAATCTGCAGCTATCTTTCGGAGGGCGACTTTTCGATTTTTCACGACTTTCATGTGGTCAAACGAGAAAAGAACTACGGCGTCAATTTAAACTCAAGGATGCTCACAAATGATATTCTGACCCGATATGACCGCTTTATCCGTACTGACGACGATATTGAATTTTCTCCGGATTTTCTGGAATATATGGATAAATGCCTTGCGTACTATGAAAAGGATCCGACAGTAATCGGTGTAACGGGATATTCTCATCCGGTAAACTGGGAAATATCAGAAGGCAGCAACACCTTTAAACTGGGCTGTCTGGCGATGATGTGGGGAATCGGGTTCTGGCGTGATTCTTTTCTGGACCTCTATGAAAACCTCCATAACGGCTGTCTGCGTGACGAGTTTGATGAGGCAGTCCGCACAAAAGCAATTTATAAAATGATTGACGCTTCATTTATTGATTACCTGTATATCCTCTCTGAAGATTCAGACCGGGATCTCGGTTTACTGAATGGACCTTCAGACATCGCAGTTGGTATTTATATGCAATTACACGATCGCTATATGATCAGTCCCGTTCTATCGAAAGCCAGAAACTGGGGGTTTGACGGAAGCGGGATCTACTGCGGAAATACGCTGACCTTGAAAAACGGTAATACTACAGATAATTACAACTACAGAAAACAGCAAATTGATCAGTCTATCTCTTTCACGCTGCGCCCTGATCCTGTGATTCATGAGAGCACCAACAGAAAAATTCTGAACGAATTCTATTATCGTTCCATGCCGCGGATCATAAAGGGCCGATTTAAATTGTGGCTGTATAAAACAGTTGGAAAAGAACAGTACCGCAAATCTGTCCGTTGTCTGAAACAGTATGCGAAGCTGGCGAACAAGATTGTAAGAAAGAGGGATTAGAAATGTTATATAAGATTTTACATATATCAGGCCATCTGCTGGTCGATTTTGCACAGCCGCTCAGTTATCTGCCCATCGGGCTTCTGACCGGACTCATTTTGACCGTAATCCTTGAGCTTATTTTCAGAATCATTCGGAAACACTGGTTCACAGACGGATTTAAGAAAACATTTTTATTATTTATTACCCTTTCATACCTGACCGTAGTCCTCATACTCACACTTTTTTCCAGAGAAGCTGGCTCACGGACAAGTATTGACCTGATGCCTTTCAGTACATGGGGTGGTTCTGCCAGAGATCATCTTTATTTTCTGGAGAATATTGTCCTGTTCATCCCATTCGGAATGCTTCTGCCCTTGTGTTTCAACTGGTTTAAAGAAAAGAAGCACTGCATCTGGACCGGCTTCGCTTTCAGCGTATTTCTGGAACTGTTTCAGCTTATTACGGAAACTGGTTATTGTCAGCTTGACGATGTCATGACCAATACTTTCGGTGCATTTCTGGGCTGGCTGCTGTTTCGAATGATTCAGAATTATCGAGCAGGACATACTGATTATACCGTTCATAAAAAAGGAGAAAAAAGCAATGTTGGCTAAACTGAAACAAATCATCCGAAATCAGTTATACGGTTATCATGCAGATTCAGATTCATATATACGCTATCTTCGGGAAAACGGAGCCCGCATTGGAGAACGCGTCTGCCTGTTTGATCCTCAAAATACCCATATTGACGTAACCAGGCCCTGGATGCTTTCAATCGGAGATGATGTCCAGATAACCACGGGTGTCACCATCCTCACCCATGGATATGACTGGAGCGTAATAAAGGGTGTTTACGGACCAGTGCTGGGCTCTTGCGGAAATGTAAGTATCGGCAACAACTGTTTTATCGGGATGCATGCCACCATTCTGAAAGGTACTCAAATCGGTGACAATTGTATCATCGGAGCCAACAGTCTGGTCAACCATAATATAGCCAGCGGCTGGGTTGCTGCCGGAAATCCGGCCAGACCCATCATGACTGTCGAAGAATATTATAAAAAACGACAGAACGCACAGCTGCGTGAAGCCGAAGACCTGTACCACTGTTACAAAAGACAAATGCATCAGGAACCGCCCGCAGACGTCTTCGATGAATTCTTCTGGCTTTTTCAAAAACGCGGACAAAAACGGACAGAGGGTGCTGAAGCTAAAATGCATCTACTGGCAAATTATGAGACCTCTGAGAAACTTTTTCAGAAAACAGAACCTGTTTTTGATGGGTATGATGCATTTCTGGAATACCTTCGCAGTAAGTCTCAGACAACAAATCAGTAAATATAGTAAATAGTCAGTTATAAAAAAGAACCTGAGTTCATGAACTCAGGTTCTTTTGCTTTATCGTCCCGTTCAGTC
>JBMNSG010000205.1:0-2653 GCA_050945075.1 Eubacteriaceae bacterium
TTAAAAGCAGTAAGGCCACTGGCAGACGACCAGTTTGATAGGCCGGAGGTGTAAGCACAGCAATGTGTTCAGCTGACCGGTACTAATCGGCCGAGGTTTTGATCTGAGAAAATGAAAATATTCTTTGGAATGTGTACTTGACTCTATGTTCTTTTGAATGACCTGAATAAGAAATGAAAATTTCTTAAAAAAGTACTTGCAAAAGTTGCTTGAAACGGTTATAATTAATTTATCTTGTGACGATGGCAGAAGGGTAACACTCAGTAACATTCCGAACCTGAAAGTGAAGTCTTCTAGCGTCGAAAGTAGTGTACTGGTAACGGTATGCAAGGATAGAACGTTGCAAGATATTTGTTCCTCAGTAGCTCAATGGTGGAGCACTCGGCTGTTAACCGATAGGCTGTTGGTTCGAGTCCAACCTGGGGAGCCATTTGATTTTAACGGATAGCTCCGGCTATCCTTTTTTTAAGGCCCCTTGGTCAAGAGGTTAAGACACCGCCCTTTCACGGCGGTAACGAGAGTTCAATTCTCTCAGGGGTCACCATTATTTAGCGGCCTGGTAGTTCAGTTGGTTAGAATGCCAGCCTGTCACGCTGGAGGTCAGGAGTTCGAATCTCCTTCAGGTCGCCATTTATTTTTGCTGATGTGGCTCAATTGGCAGAGCAGCTGATTTGTAATCAGCAGGTTTCCGGTTCAAGTCCGGACATCAGCTCCATATCAGATTACATCGAAAGCCCGTATTTACGGGCTTTTTTCATTTTTTGTAATATAAAAAACAGGACCGGAAGATAATCCTTCTGATCCCGTTTGTTTACTCTCTCTGGTTCAGAATCCGGCTTCCTTCAGTCCTTTCAGGACGCGGCCGGGTGTGAGCGGGAATTCATGGAAGCGTACGCCTGTTGCATCTTCCACGGCATTGCCGATCGCTGCCAGTGTAGGATTGACACCGCATTCTCCGATTCCGATAATACCATAGACTCCGCTTGGATCCGGGTTTTCCACAAGGATCGCTTCAATTTCCGGTCTGTCATCGGCAGTCGGGAGCATATAGCTGTGGAAGCCCTTGTTATAAAAGCCTTTTCCATCCACATAGGTCATTTCTTCTCGAACCGCGTAACCTACCCCCTGGAGGACGCCTCCTTCGATCTGTCCCTTGCAGAGTCTGGGGTTTACGGCTTTGCCGACATCATGAGCGGCTGCGACTTTGATAACTTTGACCATACCGGTTTCTGTGTCGACTTCCACTTCTGCTGCCTGGGCATAGAACGGCAGGCAGTTGGGGGGCACCATACAGGCAGAGGCAAGGAACTGTTTTCCTTTCAGATGAGCAGCAGAAGCGATTTCACTGATATCAGCGATTCTGTCACCATTGCAGGTAATGATCCCGTCATTCATATCAAGGCTATCAGGATTGAGGTTCATCTCCTGACCAATCCATTCAAACAAATCCCGGCGCAGGATCTCTGCGGCTTTGGCCATAACGTGGCTGACGGTGTAGAGCGTCCTGGTGGCGTGCGAGCCGATATCAAAGGGTGCGGCATCGGTATCGCCGAATTTCATCACAGAATCCTTATAAGGCAGTCCCGTTAGATCCGCTGCAACCTGAAGGCAGGCGGTTGTCGAGCCGGGACCGATTTCCGGAATAGAAGAATTAACGAACAGAGTCCCGTCCCGTTCGATCCGCATGACTACTGTGTTGTAGTCGACGCAGAAGGGTGCAGCGTTACTTACATGCGTTCCTGCAGAGATGCCCACGCCGCGGCGGATGGTTCCGGTCTGCTGTTTCGACTTTCCGTGCTTTTCGTTCCAGCCTATTGCCGCTGCAGCTTTATCCAGGCATTCATTGGTTCCGCAGGATCCCGGAGGGAAGGGGAACCAGTTTTTGCTGTCTTCCTTTGTTGAATTGAGTTTTCGCAGCTCAATTGAATCCATGTTCAGCTTCTGGGCCATCATTTCGATGGCTGGTTCCAGTACAGCATTTCCCTGGGGACTCCCGAATCCCCTCATGGCACCTGAGGTTTCCTGGTTGGTGTAGACCGGCCAGCCCAGATAGTGGAAATTGGGAATGGTATAGGCTCCGGCTGTACCGCAGGCGCCGCAGACACCGACCAGGTCGACCCCGAAAGTAGCATAAGCGCCGGTATTGAGCCAGGCCTCAGTGTCAAGGGCAAGCAGGCGGCCTTCACTGTCGGCACCCAGCTTGCAGTGCAGGTAACCGCCGTGCCGGGCATCTGTACAGGTGAAATCTTCTTCCCGCGTGTAGACAACCCGCACCGGTCTTCCGGAAGCCATGGACAATGCAGCCGCCAGAATTTCGGCTTTCCCGGACAGCCCGATGCGTACACCGAAGCCCCCGCCCACATAAGGCGGATTTTTCACAGTGACTTTGCTGACCGGCAGATCCAGCGCATCAGCCAGGATCATACGCGTGGGGTATGGAGCCTGAGTCGTGGAAATGATATCCAGATGACCATCCGGATGATAATCGGCAACAGCACCCATCGTCTCCATCTGTGCCTGCTTCACACGCGGCATGTTGAGACGGTAGTATTGATGTCAAGGGTCAGGGACTAAGGGGTGAGCAAAGCCTTATTTTAAGCCATTCCTGCACACCTGACCATTTTGCAAAAGGATGGTTCAATTAAGGAAAAAC
>JBMNSG010000206.1:0-2615 GCA_050945075.1 Eubacteriaceae bacterium
TAAGGCACTCTATGGTGTGGAAGGATACCTGGTAGACGGAGGCAGGCCTGTCGTTACCTGCGGAACGCTGGGAACGGATCAGAATTTTGATGGTGAATTCGTCTTTTTTGACCTGGAAACCACCGGCCTGTCCTGTAAAAATGATGGAATTATCGAAATTGCAGCGGTGCGTATAAAAGACGGCCGGATTGTCGATTCTTTTGAAAAACTGGTAGATCCGCACCGGCATCTTTCACCTGTCATTACCAAACTGACAGGACTGACCGATGCTGCCCTCAGAGGGCAGGCAGAGGAAGCGGACGCGATTGCGGCATTTTATGAATTCTGCGGAGATTCCGTCCTGGCAGCGCATAATGCGCCCTTCGATATCGGTTTTCTGAAGGACCGCCTCAAGCAGAGTCAGGGGAAACAGGCAAAATTCCGTAATACGGTCATTGATACCCTGCCGCTGGCCCAGCTGCTGATCCCTGATATCAAGACCTATAAGCTTTCCCGCCTGTGCAGTTATTTTAAAATCAAAAACGAGCACGCTCACCGGGCCCTGGAGGATTCTGCGGCATCGGCCAAGGTTCTGATCCGGCTGCTGGAGCTGGCTTCCGAGCGGGGGCTGACTAAAGTCTCGGAACTGGAAAGTCTCAGAGATGAGGAGCTGCTGGCCAGAAAGCAGGGGAAACCCTGGCATGTGGTTATTTACGCAAAGAATCAGGATGGCCTGCGCGATCTTTATGAAATGGTCTCTATCGCCCACCTGCAGTATTTTCACGGTAAACCGCGTATACCGAAGAGCCTGCTTACCAGATTCAGGAAGAATCTGATAGTCGGTTCGGCATGTGTGGCAGGCGAACTGTTCCAGGCGGTTATTGACGGGGAAGATGACGAAGATATTGATAAAATCGTGGAGTTTTACGATTATCTGGAAGTTCAGCCCATCGGCAACAATATGTTCATGACCCGTGACGCCCGCAATCCCAAAACCATAGCCGACCTGCAGCATTATAATGAACAGATTATCGAGATCGGACGCCGGACAGGCAAACTGGTCTGTGCAACCGGAGACGTTCACTTTGTCGATAAGGAAGATGCCGTGTTCCGCGCGGTTATGACTTCCAGTATGATGAATGAAGACACGGATCTTCAGCCGCCTCTTTATTACCATAATACACAGGAAATGCTTGACGAATTCAAGTATCTCCCTGAAGAAACAGCACGTGAGATTGTCATTGACAATCCCCGGAAAATAGCGGATATGTTTGAGAGTGTCAAACCGGTTCCGGATGAAACCTACCCTCCGAAAATTGAAGGGGCTGAAGAGGATATCCGCAATATGTGTGAAAAGCGGGCTCATGAAATCTATGGCGAGAAGCTGCCGGCGATTGTCCGCGACCGGATGGAAAAGGAACTGGGCTCGATTATCGGCAACGGTTACGCGGTACTCTATCTGATCGCCCAGAAGCTGGTCGCCAATTCTGAAGCAGCCGGATATCTGGTCGGTTCCAGAGGCTCGGTCGGTTCCAGTTTTGCCGCCATGCTCTGCGGAATCACCGAAGTTAACTCACTGCCGCCGCATTACGTGTGCCCGAAGTGCTGTCATTCTGAATTCCTCGAAGGTGAAACCTGTGTCGGACCTGACCTTCCGGATAAGGTTTGTCCGGAATGCGGGGCCAAAATGAATAAAGACGGCTACGATATTCCGTTTGAAACCTTCCTTGGATTCGAAGGCGACAAGGAACCGGATATTGACTTGAACTTCTCGGGTGACAATCAGGCAGATGCCCATGCCTATACGGAAGTACTCTTCGGTAAAGGCAAGGTTTTCCGGGCCGGCACCATTTCGACGCTGGCGGAAAAGACAGCCTACGGTTACGTGAAGCATTATTTCGATGAAAAGGGGATTTATCCCACCAGTGCCGAAGTAGAACGTCTCAGAGATGGCTGCACCGGCGTTAAACGGACAACCGGGCAGCATCCGGGTGGAATTATGGTTGTCCCCAGAGACCAGGATATTTTCAAATTTACACCGATCCAACATCCGGCGGATGATACCGAGTCGGATACGGTAACGACTCATTTTGATTATCACTCGATTTCCGGTCGTCTGCTGAAGCTGGATATTCTCGGTCATGATGACCCGACCATGCTCAGAATTCTCTATGAAAACACCGGCGTCAACCCGCGTTCGATTCCGCTTGACGACAGAGAGGTCATTTCACTGTTTACGTCAACTGATGCGCTGCATTTTACGGAAGACTGTCCGCTTACACTGGGGACAGCGGGGGTTCCTGAATTCGGAACACCCTTCGTCAAGGGAATGGTCACCGATACCAAACCAAAATCGCTGGCCGATCTGATTCGTATATCCGGGCTCTCTCACGGGACTGATGTCTGGAACAACAATGCCCAGCTGCTGGTCCGGGACGGGACAGCAGGTCTCGATGAGGTTATCTGTACCCGTGACGATATCATGCTGGGGCTGATCGAATACGGTCTGCCGCCTAAAACCTCGTTTGGAATCATGGAAAAGGTTCGTAAGGGGAAAGGTCTGACTCCGGAAGCGGAAGCACTGATGCGTGAGAATAAAGTTCCCAACTGGTACATTGATTCATGTAAGAAAATCG
>JBMNSG010000207.1:0-2604 GCA_050945075.1 Eubacteriaceae bacterium
AGCAAAGCCGTCCGGCCGGAACTGCACGAACCAGTATAGAAGTCAGCAAAGTCGTCTGAAGAAATTTCATTAAAAATAGAACTGGAAAGAATACCATGACAAAAACAGAAATGACTAAAACAGGAACGGCCAGAAGAAAAATGACCAAATCTGAAAGAAAACTCAGTAAAACCTTTGGAATCGTCAAAGCGGTTCTGATGATTTATCCCTTTGTTGTGCTGTTTTACCTGTATGCCAATGCATCTACTGCCGGACTCGGTTTCTCCGAGCTGCTCCAGTCCGATCCGATTATCACGGTGACCTTTATCACAGCCATGCTCCAGCCGTTCGCGGCCTGGCTGCTGACCATCGTGCAGAGAAGAGTCGAATCCGCGGATTACGATTCTGCAGTAGTCACAGTTCTTCTGATCTTTGTTGCGGAAGCACTGATGGAAAATGTAATGGGTATGGTCGGTCTTGGTGTTCTATTCTGGTTCATGTACAAGGATATGCCTTTCACCTTCCGGGCCTGCTTCAAGGAAGCGGACAAGGGCCTGATTATGAAGGATGCAACCGGCGCCCTGGTCCTGATTGCGCTGGGTGCGATCTGCATGTTCGCAATGACACGAATCGGTCTCTGAAACTGACAGGCATCCGGCAGATTCCCTCCTGCCGGTCTTTCCTCCAGCCGTATGGATCCCCCTCCAGATACGCTGCCGCCTGAAATTCCCACAGTTTTAGATGATCCTCCTCCTGATTGATTCGTAAAAACTCATCTCCTTTCCGTTTTATCCCTTTCCAGACGGGGCCGCTGCACCGGTAGAGAATATCTGCTGATGCAGCGGCTCTTTTTTTTGTTGGAAAATCACTTCCGGATTGCTGTCAGTTTTTACCTGAGGGTGCTGATTTACCCTTTTTCTCTGACGGAGAGCAAGAAGTTTTCGTATCCTTCAGGGTAAAATGAAGGAAGAAAGTAAAAGATCCGGCAGATTGTCGAGGAATAGGGAGGAATTATGGCGAAGAATATATTTGTCGCGAAAAGTGCGGATATCGTAGGCAATGTTTCAATGGGAGACAGCAGCAGTGTCTGGTACCAGGCGGTTGTCAGAGGCGACCAGGCACCGGTAAGCATCGGCAGTCACAGCAATGTTCAGGACGGGTCGGTCGTTCATGTAGATCTGAATCATCCGACTAATATCGGGGACGGGGTCACAATCGGCCATAACTGCACCATTCACGGCTGTACGGTCGGTGACAACACACTGGTGGGCATGGGATCGATCATCCTCAACGGCGCTAGAATCGGCCGCAACAGCATTGTCGGGGCAGGCAGCCTGGTGACTGAGAACAAGAGTTTTCCGGACGGTAAACTGATTCTGGGGAGTCCGGCGAAGGTTGTGCGCGATCTGACTGCGGAAGAAATCAAAAGCATTCACGAAAATGCCGAAGAATATGAACATCTGATGAAGCTGGAGGCGGGCAAAACGGTATACGAAGACCAGAACGGCCAGATCAGAGTCAGATCCTGATCACAGGCCATCATCCTGATATAAAAGAGCGGCCGGGGTATATAAAAGCTGAATACGGAATTGAATACTCTGAGCAAACGGACGCAGTATTTTACGTCTGAATCATGATTATCAGTATGGAGGCCAACTATGGAACTGATCAGCAACAATCTGAATTCTTATCATCCGGAAATCAGGCAGGCAGTCAAAGCCAGGGACGCGGATGTAATCGGGAAAATGGCGACAGCGGCTGTCCGGGCAGGAGCGGATTATCTGGAAGTGGGTGTGCCAGAGGGGCCGAATGAATTTGACGAGCTCAACTGGCTGGTCGGCACGGCTCAGTCAGCCTGTGACCTGCCGCTGGTGATCTGCTGGGACGGCTGTCCGGATCTGGATAAGATTCTGAAGACTGTCAGAAAACCGGGTATCCTGAACGGAATCTGCACACAGGAAACGGCGGATATTATCCTGCCGCTGTTCCGGGAACTGCCGGACGGCTGGCGTCTTATTCTGAATGCCTGTGCCAAAGAAAATGATCAGGATATCGGAGAACGGGTTGAAGAATACACGCCCATGATCCATCAGGCAGAAGAAAACGGACTGATGCCGGGCAGACTCATTATCGATCCCTGTGCCGGTGAGCTTTCCACGAATCCCCGCGCTTACCTGGATATGGAAGATGCAGTCGATGCATTTATGAACGTCTATCCGGAAGTCGAATTTGTATGCGAACCTTTTATGATTGCAGCCGGTTTGAAAAAGCCGGAGGCTGTCCGTGAAGCCTTTGTGACCATGGCTGTTTCCATTGGAGTGTCGCTGGTCAAGGCGGATGTGTTCGATACCGGAATCATAGAAGCTTACTACGCGTCGCAGGCACTGCTCGATCTGGGTAAAGGCCTGAAAGGTTATCAGGACAGCTTATAAAATCAAATGAAAAAAATTAAAAAATAAAATTATTCAAACCGGAACGGTATATAACCGTCCCGGTTTTTGTTTTACCAATCTTACATAATAATATTATCTACGCTGATTAAAGTAAATGATGTCTATCTATAACGTTATAGTTAATATAATAAACGGTTTCAAAAGGAATAGTGTCATGTAATCGCAGACATGG
>JBMNSG010000208.1:0-2551 GCA_050945075.1 Eubacteriaceae bacterium
TGAACCGGTTGTTAATGATATCTTGTATAATCCAGACAACTTTCCGAGCATTGAGTGTCCTTTAATCAATGTGGATACTGCCCTTAGCTATGGTATCCATAATCAAGTTAAAGATGACAATGCGGCAAATCGATTGTTGAAATTCCTTTGGATTTGGGGAAATGGACAGCCTGAACAGTATACAAAAGACGGAACTACTTATATTTCGGCGATTTCTGAAGCAATTTTATCGGAGTTAGGTCTGCCGGTTATTAGTTTTAGTGAGGTTGATGAGCCAATAAATTCTGATACGAATTATCTGAAACAAAACGAAATCTCAGAGCCTGTGCAAGATGAACGAAAAATTAATAAGATTCCGTTAAGTGTAAAGGAAAGAGTAAGTAAGGTTAATTCGGTTCTGACTGATTGGAGTAATGGTCAAGCAATTAATATTTCCCAGACTGGTGGCGTCATGGGATCAATCAAGAAAGCTCAAGATGATATTTGCTCATATCTTCTATCATCTATAAACTGGCAGGCAGAAGGAATTCCTAATGATAATATCAATAAAGTTAAAAGGTCAAGTTCAAAGATTAAACTTGTAAGCCTTGAAAACCAGACAAAGGGTAACGGATTTTATGTCCTACCAGCGTCATGGGATTCTATGAATGTGATCAGTGCTTTTGTTAGATGGAGAGAGTATGGGATGCAAAGCTGGAATTATCCAGATTCTGATTTCGATGCATACCTTATCACTTCATGGTCATCACAAATAAAAAATGATGTTATAAAAGCAATTAGTGATAAAGCTGATCCTTTACGGATTAGTTACATTGAAGCTGCAGTTACTGCGGAAATGTATCAATTGATTTTACGTGGAGAATTTACTGGAAATAGTCTTGAAAAATTATCTGTAAAAAGCTTATTTAATTCAACTTTTTCGCAATGTGAAGAAAATAACCATTGTAAAGAATGGAATGAATTGCTAAAGCTATTATCACGGTATGACTCTGGTAACAGAAAGACAATCAGGCAATATTTTAACATCATACAAGGTCCTGATGAAGCCAAAGTCGTAATTTTGAACGAGCCAGAACTTGCTCGTATTGTTAAGAAGGTTAAAGCAAATAAGTTAAACGTAGTAGAAGAAGATTTGCAGTTAGATGATCAGGTTACCTTACGTCAGAAGGTATTTGAGAATTTAAAAATCATATCTGATCGGATAAACAGTGTGGCCAATGCAGAAATTGTTAAGGCAAAAGCTGCTATGAAAATCATATACGATCAGTTTGATAGTGATGAAATTGAAGAAGAAGATATTCTTGATTTAGTGGATGCTTCTAAGAAATTTTATAGCGAAATAAACAATGCTCAAATTAATATTCCGGTTGCTTCCACTGATGCTGTCAAAAAATCTGCAAAACAGATTGCAAAAGTCACGTCTAAAATAGGTGAAGTACTTTTAAACAATGATGTACTGGTTATATTAATGACTTTTTCCGGAGATCCCCTTTCAACATTGCAGCCATTGATAGAATTACTCGATGTGCTCAATAAAGATGTAAGAAAGCTTGATCAGCGTTTAGCGGTTAAAGAGACTTCCCTCAAGAGGAGACAAGAAGGAGAGGATTCTGAAAATCAGTATTCTATTGAACAAAATATGATAGCGACGGATATTAGCATAGCTGAGAACTTGAGGTGATTGGCATTGATAATTGAATTATTAAGACAAAAAACTGATGAGTTGAAAGAATTTCGACAATTGGAAATTCTTAAGGCAAATAAGGCTCAACAAGATGTAACTGACTCCAAGTTTCAGGCTTTTATTTCTGACATGGACCAGTTTATTGAAGCCCTTGGATATGCCAATAATGAATTGAATTTCCCAATCGATGATGATTTAAAGAATAAGATCAAGACACTTCTTTCACAATCACAAGAGATTATAAAAACTGGTTATGCAGACAAGGAGCTTCTCAAATCTGCGCAAAATGAATTTAAACATGTACGATCCGTCGTAAGGGAAGAATGGAAAAGTCATTATACTGAGCTTACTTCGCCCAAGACAACGACTCTGGCTATTATCAATGCCATCGAGTCAGAGAGAGTTAATCTTTGTTTAACGAATATAAAAGCGGCTGAAGGATGGTCAGATAGCAAAAGCACATTAAAAAAATTAAAAGCAGCTTTAGACGAGGCATCTGAATTGATACATGCCCTTAACATAGATGATCGGATCATTCTATTCTTAACTAAAATGAATTCACGGCAAGCCTCGCTAGCGGATTTAGATCATACTGTTCTGGAGTGGATTAAGAAAGAAAATCTGGAAACCAGGGTACGGTTAACTTTTATTTCGTGACTTAGAGTTTATTAAGCAACTGATAATTAGTGTATTACATGCTGGTGCCTGAGACGATTAAATTTGGGGAATTCATTCTCTTTTTTGATTGTTTATTGATGTTTCTTTGTTATTGTATATACTAAAATTTTGAGCCATTACCGTCACCGATATGCTGGTCATATTCAGTCAGTTCCTGTTTGTGTTCATGCATTCTATCCGCAAAACCGT
>JBMNSG010000209.1:0-2508 GCA_050945075.1 Eubacteriaceae bacterium
TTGTTCATTGCTTCGGACATCGCTACTGCAACAGCAACGCTGGCTCCGACCATCGGGTTGTTGCCCATTCCGATCAGGCCCATCATTTCTACGTGTGCCGGAACGGAGGAAGAACCTGCGAACTGGGCATCGCTGTGCATACGGCCCATGGTATCAGTCATGCCGTAGGAAGCAGGACCGGCTGCCATGTTATCCGGATGGAGAGTACGGCCTGTGCCGCCGCCGGAAGCAACTGAGAAGTACTTCTTGCCTTTTTCGACACATTCCTTCTTATAGGTTCCTGCAACCGGATGCTGGAAACGAGTCGGGTTGGTGGAGTTCCCTGTGATGGAAACATCGACGTCTTCATGTGTCATGATGGCAACGCCTTCACGGACATCATCTGCGCCGTAGCAGCGGACAGCTGCTCTTTCGCCGTCACTGTAAGGTCTTTCTTCAGTGATGGTCAGTTCACCTGTCTTATAATCAAAGGTCGTTGCAACATGGGTAAATCCGTTCACTCTGGAGATGATCTTGGCAGCATCTTTTCCGAGTCCGTTCAGGATAACCTGCAGCGGTTCCTTACGAGCCTTATTGGCGTTTCTGGCAATCCCGATTGCACCTTCTGCAGCGGCAAAGCTTTCATGTCCTGCGAGGAAAGCAAAGCACTTGGTGTCGTCGTCGAGAAGCATTGCAGCCAGGTTTCCGTGTCCGATACCGACCTTACGGTCATCGGCAACACTGCCCGGGATACAGAAGGACTGAAGGCCTTCACCGAGATCCTTGGCAATTGCCTTAGCAGACTTATCGCCCTTTTTAGCAGCAATGGCAGCACCGGCAGTATAAGCCCAGCCGGCATTTTCAAAACAGATCGGCTGAATGTCTTTAACGATCTGCTGAACGTCTACGCCCAGATCATCACAGATCTGCTTAGCTTCGTCGAGATCTTTGATGCCGTAGCTGTTCAGTACTTTGTTGATTTTATCTATTCTTCTTTCGTAGCCTTCGAACTGTGCCATGGTTTTCTCCTATTCTTCTCTCGGGTCGATGTATTTCGCAGCATCATTGAAACGGCCGTAATTGCTCGTGGTGTCCTTGAGCGCTTTTTCCGGATTGGTTCCGGCTTTTACAGCTTCCATGAATTTGCCCATATTGACATATTCATAGCCGATGATTTCATCGTTGTCGTCCAGGCCGATGCGTGTGATATAGCCTTCAGCCAGATTCAGATAACGGGGACCCTTGGCTTTCGTCGAATAGACTGTACCAACCTGTGAACATGTGCCCTTGCCCAGATCTTCAAGACCAGCGCCGATATCCAGACCGTCTTCAGAGAAAGCAGACTGGCTGCGGCCGTATACGATCTGCAGGAACAGTTCACGCATAGCTGTGTTGATCGCATCGCAGACGAGGTCTGTATTGAGTGCCTCAAGCAGTGTGCAGCCTACGATTGCTTCACTGGCCATCGCTGCAGAATGTGTCATTCCTGAACATCCGATTGTTTCAATCAGAGCTTCTTCGATAATGCCGTTTTTGACATTCAGAGTCAGCTTGCAGGCACCCTGCTGCGGTGCACACCAGCCAACACCGTGAGTCAGTGCGGAAATATCGGAAATTTCTTTTGAATAAACCCATTTTCCTTCTTCAGGAATCGGTGCGCATCCATGGTTAGCCCCGCAGGTTACGTTAACCATTTTCTTTACATCTTCAGAATAATTCATTCCTCTCTCCATCCATCATTTTTTCGTTCGGGAAATGCCTGATTTCCCTTCAGTAAAAAAGCTGATCCCTCTGTACAGCAGAAGATATCAGCCAACGCGGTTCGGAAATTCAAACCCTGGGAGATCTTCATTCCCGTTCCTGTTAATATTAACACAAATGACCGTTTCTTAAATACCTTTTCCTTATGAAACCTGTCTTATTTCGTTTAATAACAGAAAAAAGCCCCGCTTGTCTGCGAGGCTTTTGCTGTATTCAGATCACTTTTTGTTAAAACCCGGTTTTTTTATCTTCCGGTTGTTCGTCTGTGATGACTTCTACTTCATCGACCGGGCTGTCGGGATCGTCAACTGGATCTTTGGCTACCGAATAATCCGGTTCCATGACATATTTGCCATCTTTATAGTCGATGATAAACTGTTCATCTTCGCTGATGTCACCTTTAATCAGTGCCATGGAGATCATGGTTTCGACGTTCTGCTGCAGGTAACGCTTGAGCGGACGTGCGCCGTAATTGGCATCATAGCCGTTATCGACAATGGCGTCCTTGGCCTGCGGAGACAGCTTGACTTCAATACGCTGTTCGCTGAGTCTTTCCTGAAGCTGCTTCATCAGCAGATCCACGATACCCTTGATGTCTTCCCTGGTCAGCGGCTTGTACAGTACGATTTCATCGATACGGTTCAGGAATTCCGGTCTGAAGCTGGTCTTGAGTGTATTCATGACCGCATCTCTGGTTTCTTCGATTATATGGCCCTGATCGTCGATACCGTCGAGCAGATATTCCGAACCGATATTGGACGTCATGAT